>CACZOS010000047.1 GCA_902782815.1 uncultured Lachnospiraceae bacterium
ACCGATGTCAGCCTCCGGGTGGAAGAGATGGAAAGTACGGACTCCTTTAAGGTATCCGGCCGTGGCGAACTCCACCTGTCCGTTCTGATCGAAAACATGAGAAGGGAAGGTTACGAGTTTGCCGTCAGCAAGGCCGAAGTCCTCTACCGGACCGACGAGGCTGGACACAGGCTGGAACCCATGGAGAATGCCGTAATCGATGTCCCCGATGAATTCTCCGGTATCGTCATTGATAAGCTCAGCCAGCGGAAAGGTGAACTGCGGAACATGACCATGTCCGGTTCCGGTTCTACCCGTCTGGAATTCTCCATCCCTTCCCGGGGCCTGATCGGTTATCGTGGTGAATTCCTCACTGACACCAAGGGAAACGGCATCATCAACACCCTTTATGACGGTTATGGTCCCTATAAAGGGGATATCCAGTACAGAAAACAGGGTTCCCTCATCGCCTATGAATCCGGGGAGACCATCACCTACGGTCTCTTCAATGCCCAGGAAAGGGGAACGCTTTTTGTCGGCCCCGGCGAAAAGGTATACTCCGGGATGATCATCGGACAAAACGGCAAAACAGACGACATCGAGGTAAATGTCTGCAAAACCAAGAAACTGACCAATACCAGAGCTTCCGGTTCCGATGACGCGCTGAAGCTCACTCCCCCGAAAATCCTCAGTCTGGAACAGGCTCTGGAATTCATCGACACGGATGAGCTGGTGGAGATCACTCCGGAGAACATCCGCCTTCGTAAGAAGATCCTGGATCCCACTGCCAGATACCGGGCTAAGAGAAACAATCAGAACTAAAGAAAAGAAAAGGCTGCTACCCCTTCCACATGTAAATCCTATGGGTTTATTCCATATCATTCATGCTGTGGAATCCGTGTACAGCCTTTTTCTTTTGTGAGATCAGTTTCGGTTTATGAAGACCGGCGGGGGTCCCGAAAAAGAACTCTTCCTATTCTTCAAAGATGAGCTTCTCCCCGACAACCTCCCCCATATATACCTGGTCATCTTCTTCCATCTTCACCCTCCCGCTGGTGGCTTCCACCAGCTTCTTACAGAGGTTATCCTTCGTCGAAAGGGGAAAAACAGCCAGGATCATTACCTGGTCGGTGTAGATGGTATCCTCCGTCATGGCATCACCGGAGGCCAGAATATATTGTATCTTTCCCAGGTCAGTATAGTCTGTGGACAGACGCATACGGATACCGGGGATCTTCTCTACGACAGTCGTGTTCCGGATCCCCTCCCGGGAAGCTTCCGTATAGGCACGGACCAGTCCTCCTGTTCCCAGCAATGTTCCTCCGAAGTAGCGGGTCACCACTATGACAATATTACGTATGCCGCTGCCCAGAATCACTTCCAGGATAGGTTTGCCTGCGGTACCGCCCGGTTCTCCGTCATCACTGAACCTGGTGACGGGATGCTCCGTCCCTACGGAAAAGGCATAGCAATTATGTCTCGCGTCCCAGTACTGCTTCTTAATCTCCTCAATAAAAGCCTGCGCCTCCTCCAGGGTCGCGGCAGACCTTACATGGGCGATAAAACGGGATTTTTTCTCCACGATCTCTCCGGTTCCCGGAGCGTATACTGCTTTATGACTGATCATACTGTCCTCCATGGATCATTTCTTCATGAAAATCTGAAACTTTTCATCCAGTATAACATATTCCTCCATGGAAAGAAAATCAGGATTCCGTCATATACTGCCAGTCATCCGCAATACTTAACAAATGTACCGGAAAAACCAGCTCCCGGACCAGGGTATCCAGAAAAGTCAGTGTTTCCCTGAAATTTTCAGAAAATCCACGGATCACTTCCCAGTCGAACAGACTGCTTTTCATTTTTGTATGATAATACTGAACAACGGATATTCCGTAATATCTCCACCCTTCCTCCTCAATCTCGTGCAAACGGTATACCAGACGGTATGACCCGTATTCCGTGTCTACGATTCTCTCCTCGGTCACCAGATCCCTCATATCATGACCAGCCTCCTTTCTGAAGAAAAAAGGAGATAACCTTATTTCGGTAAATCCTATTATATCCCTATCTGTCCGAAAGAAAAGATAAATTTTTGTAATTAATATGTATTATTTATATTTAATTTTATATATTAATAGTTTTTATAATATTATATTGAAAAATATATTTCATTTACATAATATATTATTTATGATAAGATTATTCTTTTTGATTATATACCTGGCCCATGCCCTGTGGTTTCAACAATACATAAAAAAGCCATATCCCGGGAGACATGAAATATATGTCATCCTGTGATATGGCTTTATTGACAGATCAGTAACTATGATAATTCACGGTATCAGGAATAATACCTCTGATAAATGCTGGAAATCTCATTATAAAATGCCGTATAGCTGGCGTTCATATAGGGAGTAAGCCAGATAAACCCGATCCCCAGGGTCAGACAGGCCAGAAGAGCCCATCCGAAAAAGCTGAAACTCAGGCAGAAGAGGCGGAACTTGTTTCCCCTCATCATATCCATGGAGATGGTCATGGCTTCTTTGGCCGTGATTTCAGGATTCTCCACCATAATATAGCCTGCCATACTGTAAGAGAAACTCTTGATGATCCCCGGGATCACAAAAAGCAGACTCCAGAGAAAGATAAATATTTTTCCCCGGATCTTGAGCCAGAGGGCTTTCCCCAGAAACTGTCCTTTGGAAAAGACCACACCCACCTCCGGATCCTTCCTGTCAAAGAGGTCCAGGTTGAACTGGATCAGGCCGAAGGAGATGAAAGGCCCCACAATAAACTGAACCAGACCTACTATGGATGCCATGGAAGCTATCCCCAGAAAGAACATGAAAATGGGAATCATCCGGCTGTCATACTCCATACCGTACTGGGTGTTATTGAAATTCTGCCCTGTGTTTACCAGAATGCTGAGAACATTTCCACCTTCATAGAGCAAAACATGGCCTCCTAATATACCAGCCAACAAAGTCGCTCCTATGGTGACCGGCCATCTTCCGGCAAGGCGATCTCTGGCCATTGCCCGGAAATCACTTGCCTTATTGGGTGTATATTCCATATCTGTCTCCTTATCTTAAGTATACAGGTGATACCTTGTTGATCATTCTTCTGCCGCGGTATCCTCCGGACCGGTTTCCACCAGTTCCTCCGTCAGTTCTTCCTCAATCTCGGGAACCTCATCGTAATCATCGTAGGGGTCAGGGTATTCCTCCACCTGACCTTCCCTGTAACCGAGGCTCAGATTCCGGTATTTCTTCAGACCGGTACCTGCCGGGATCAGTTTTCCGAGAAGAACATTCTCTTTAAGACCGATCAGAGGATCAACCTTACCCTTGATGGCTGCATCCGTAAGAACCTTTGTGGTCTCCTGGAACGAAGCTGCGGAGAGGAAGGAGTTGGTGGCGAGGGACGCTTTGGTGATGCCCAGAAGAGTCTGGGAACCGGTGGCATAACGCTTGAGTTCCTTCTTATCCTCATCGGGAAGACCGGCATTCTGTTCCTCGATCAGCTTGTTCTCCATCTCCAGTTTCTTATTCTCTTCCTCCAGTTCAAGGATATCCACAAGGGATCCCGGGAGATAATCGGTATCACCCGGCTCCTCGATACGGATCTTCTTGAGCATCTGGCGGACGATGATCTCGATATGTTTATCGTTGATATCTACACCCTGGAGACGGTATACACGCTGAACCTCTCTGGTCATGTAATCCTGCACCGCGCGGACACCCTTGATCTTCAGGATGTCGTGGGGATTAACGGAACCTTCGGTAAGTTCGTCACCGGCTTCAAGATGCACGCCCTGGGAAACTCCGGATTTGATCCTTGCGCCGTAGGGGATGTCATAAGTCTTGGCTTCTTCTTCACCCTTAACGATGATCTCACGTTTTACTTCGCCTTTATCCTTGGTCTCCTTGAGTTCAACCTCTCCGGCGATCTCGGTAATGATGGCCAGACCCTTGGGCTTACGTGCTTCAAAAAGCTCCTCCACACGGGGAAGACCCTGGGTGATATCGTCACCGGCTACGCCGCCGGCATGGAAAGTACGCATGGTAAGCTGGGTACCGGGCTCTCCGATGGACTGGGCAGCAATGATGCCCACTGCCTCACCCACCTGAACGGTATGACCCGTGGCAAGATTTGCCCCGTAGCACAGGGAGCAGGCTCCGTTCTGGGATTTGCAGGAAAGCATGGTACGGATTTTTACCTTCTTGTACCCTGCTTCCACCAGGGCGGAAGCACGCTCGGGTGTGATCATGCGGTTTGTGGCCACAATGAGATTACCCTCGGCATCCAGGTAGTCCTGGGCGGCAAAACGGCCGGAGATACGGTCTTCCAGAGACTCTATGGTCTCCTTGCCGTCCATGATTGCTTCCACTTCCATGTGAGGAATATAGTCCTCTCCCTCACAACAGTCATGTTCACGGATGATCAGTTCCTGTGAAACATCCACCAGACGTCTGGTCAGGTAACCGGAGTCGGCGGTACGCAGAGCCGTATCGGAAAGACCTTTACGGGCACCGTGGGCGGAGATGAAGTACTCCAGTACGTCAAGTCCTTCACGGAAGTTAGATTTGATGGGAAGCTCGATGGTACGTCCGGATGTATCCGCCATCAGTCCACGCATACCGGCAAGCTGTTTGATCTGCTGGTTGGAACCACGGGCGCCGGAATCGGCCATCATGTAAATATTGTTGTATTTATCCAGGTTATCAATAAGCTCTCTGGTGAGCTCGTCATCGGCATCGAACCAGGTCTTGACCACAGCCTTGTACCGCTCTTCCTCGGTCATGAAACCACGGCGGTACATCTTGGTGATCTTCTCCACATTATCCTGGGCTTTCTGCAGGATTTCCGGTTTCCTTTCCGGTACCGTCATATCGGAGATCGATACACTCAGAGATCCGATGGTGGAGAATTTATAGCCCAGGGCTTTCACATCATCCAGAACCTCTGCGGTCTTGGTGGTGCCATGCACGCTGATGCAGCGGTCAAGGATCTTCTTTAACTGCTTCTTGCCGCACTGGAAATCAATCTCCAGCCTCAGCATATTTTCAGGAACACTACGATCCACAAATCCCAGATCCTGGGGGATGATCTCATTGAAGAGGATCCGGCCCATGGTACAGTCGATCATCTTGCTGACCTTTTCGCCCGCCTCATTGATAATGGATCGTCTTACCTTGATCTTGGAATGCAGGGTAATAACCTTGTTCTCGTAGGCAAGATAGGCTTCGTTCTCTGATTTGAAGCATTTTCCTTCTCCCTTTGCCCCTTCCTTCTCCATGGTCAGATAGTAAACACCAAGGACCATATCCTGGGAAGGAACCGCAACCGGTGCACCGTCGGACGGTTTCAGCAGGTTGTTGGGGGACAGCAGAAGGAATCTGCACTCTGCCTGTGCCTCCACGGACAGGGGAAGATGGACTGCCATCTGGTCTCCGTCGAAGTCGGCATTAAAGGCTGTACAGACAAGAGGATGAAGCTTGATCGCCTTACCCTCAACCAGGATCGGCTCAAATGCCTGAATACCAAGGCGATGGAGTGTGGGAGCACGGTTCAGCATTACGGGATGTTCCTTGATCACATTCTCCAGAACGTCCCATACTTCCGGCTGCAGCTTCTCCACCATTTTCTTGGCAGATTTAATATTATGAGCAAGCTGTTTTTCCACCAGTTCTTTCATAACAAAGGGTTTGAACAGCTCGATAGCCATCTCCTTGGGCAGACCGCACTGGTAGATCTTAAGCTCCGGTCCCACCACGATAACGGAACGGCCGGAATAATCCACACGTTTTCCTAAAAGGTTCTGACGGAAGCGTCCCTGCTTGCCCTTAAGCATGTCGGAGAGGGATTTAAGCGCACGGTTTCCGGGGCCGGTAACCGCTCTTCCACGGCGGCCGTTGTCGATAAGGGCATCCACAGCCTCCTGCAGCATACGCTTTTCATTCCGGACGATGATATCCGGCGCACCAAGGTCCAAAAGCCTTTTCAGACGGTTATTACGGTTGATGATCCGTCGATAAAGGTCATTGAGGTCGGATGTGGCGAAACGGCCTCCGTCCAGCTGAACCATGGGACGGATATCCGGAGGGATCACCGGGATCGCGTCCAGGATCATCCATTCCGGCTGGTTGTCGGATAAGCGGAAAGCTTCCACTACTTCAAGACGTTTGATGCATCTTGCCCTTTTCTGGCCGCTGGCGTTTCTGAGGATTTCCTTAAGCTCGGCAGATTCCTTCTCCAGATCAGTATTATGGAGAAGTTCCTTAATGGCTTCCGCACCCATGCCGACACGGAAATCACCCATATCTTCTCCCCTTGTCCGGAATTCTTCGCATACACGGCGGTATTCGGTATCGGAGAGGATATCTTTTACATTGTAAGTGGTCTTTCCGGCTTCCAGCACAACGAATGAGGCAAAGTAAAGAACTTTTTCCAGATCCTTGGGAGACATATCCAGGATAAGTCCCATACGGCTGGGAATCCCTTTGAAATACCATATATGAGAGACAGGAGCTGCCAATTCAATATGTCCCATCCGCTCACGGCGCACGTTTGCCTTTGTGACCTCAACGCCACACTTATCGCAGACAACGCCTTTGTAACGAATCTTCTTATATTTACCGCAGTGGCATTCCCAGTCCTTGCTTGGCCCGAAGATCCTCTCACAGAACAGACCGTCTTTCTCCGGTTTCAGTGTTCTGTAATTGATGGTCTCCGGTTTCTTCACTTCACCGCGGGACCATTTACGGATCATTTCCGGGGAAGCCAGTCCGATCTTGATCTTGTCAAAATTGATGGACTGTTCCGCTGCTTGATTATTCATATCAGACATAAACTACTCCCTCCTGCAGACTAATAATCAGATCCTTCCATATCATCGGCCGGCATCAAGTTAAACATTTCTTCAAAATCACCGGATGTCTCTTCCTCCAGGGTTCTTTCACCGAAACCGCTGCCGGCAAATTCATCCTGATCTTTATAGTTGTTGTCATCCGGGCTGCTCTCGATCACGGAAGTGAGGCTGGGATCAATAGTTTCAGATCCTTCCTGGATCTCCACCTCAGTCATATCCTCACGCAGGACACGCACGTCCAGTGCCAGAGACTGGAATTCCTTAAGAAGGACTTTGAAGGACTCGGGGATACCCGGTTCAGGGATATTTTCTCCCTTGATGATCGCCTCATAGGTCTTCACACGTCCCACCACATCATCGGATTTGACGGTGAGGATCTCCTGAAGAGTATAGGATGCACCGTAGGCTTCCAGAGCCCATACTTCCATCTCACCGAAACGCTGGCCGCCAAACTGGGCTTTTCCGCCGAGAGGCTGCTGGGTAACCAGTGAGTAGGGGCCGGTGGAACGGGCATGAATCTTGTCATCCACCAGATGATGTAGCTTAAGGTAGTGCATGAATCCAATGGTGACGGGAGAGTCAAACTCTTCACCGGTACGGCCGTCGCGGAGTGTGACTTTTCCTGTCTTGTCGATGGGCACACCCTTCCACTCTGCTCTGTGGTCAAGGTTTTCCTCAAGGTATTTCATGATATCATCATTTACCTTGTCTCCCCAGATCCGGACAAACTCGTCCCATTCTTTATTTGCATAATCATTTGCCATCTCCAGGGTATCCATGATGTCGTGCTCATTGGCACCGTTGAATACGGGAGTGGCAACGTTGAATCCCAGAACTTTGGAGGCCAGGCTCAGATGGATCTCCAGAACCTGTCCGATGTTCATACGGGAAGGAACGCCCAGGGGGTTAAGCACGATGTCCAGAGGACGTCCGTTGGGAAGGAAGGGCATGTCTTCCACAGGAAGGATCCGGGAAACAACACCCTTGTTTCCGTGGCGTCCTGCCATCTTATCTCCCACGGAGATCTTACGTTTCTGGGCAATGTAGACCCTTACGGATTTATTTACTGTAGGTGGCAGTTCATCATGGTTTTCCCTGGTAAAGACCTTGGTATCCATGACAACGCCGTAGGCACCGTGGGGCACGCGCAGGGAGGTATCCCTTACCTCTCTTGCCTTCTCGCCGAAAATAGCCCGGAGAAGTCTCTCCTC
>CACZOS010000048.1 GCA_902782815.1 uncultured Lachnospiraceae bacterium
GTGTAAGGCATAAAGTAGGAGGAAACAATGGTAAATATATCCTCTTTTCTGGTCCGGAGATTAACCTTGGTAAAGGTGGCCATGTCTTCTATGGTCAGGTTCTCCATAGCTTCCACATCACCCATCTTGGCGGCATTGATCATGTCATTTCTTTTTTCGATCTTTTGTCGTTCATGATCTCTGCCGTTGTCATTCATCTCTATGGGCAAAAGCACGATTCCGTCCAGGGCCAGTCCGGTAAGCGAGACATATCCCATACCATCATGTTCCTCATCCTCCCGGCTTGTCCTGCGGTACTCCAGAGGATCATTAATGGTGAAGATAAGGGGGATACCCACGTTATTATCTTCACAATAGCCGAAATACCCTTCACGGTCTGAACTCGGATCCACCTCAATATCCTCGTTGAAGAGAAAATTCTGTCCCCTCAGATATGGAAAAAATGAATCTGTATCACTGTCCGTCTCATTCTCACCCACCATGATAAGGGAGAGACCGAACCCTTCCCCGAAATCCTTCTCGTAGACAAACCAGGTATTTCCGTCACCGTGATAACGATCTTTCCTGTCCGGATGTCTGATGACTTCCTCCTTCAGTTCCCGGATTTTTCTGTTGGTATTATATTCACTGAATCCTATGGAGGTAAGGTATTTATGCATCCACAGCCCCTTCTTCCTGTAATTCCTGGTTTCCCGGAGCCTTTTTGTCATAGTTTAAAGCCATGTTCAGGGATATTTCTTCTTCCTCGGCAAGAGGAGCATTCTCACATACGCCGTGTCTGATCTCCTTCATATAAACATAGCATCCGGCCCGGTTATGGATGGTATTGACGATAAACCCGTTATTTTCACTGTTTAACATGGTAAGGGCAAAACTCAGGCTTCCGCCATTCACGTTACGATCAATGCTGAACGCATCATATCGATAAATTCCGATTTTATTATAACTTTTTCTCACCAGATTATATATGATCTCAATCTGAGAGTCATTATCCTTCTGGCCTTCCTTAAGCTCGTCGATTTCACGGAACCGCTTGTAGATGGTATACTCCAAGGATTTACCGCTTTCTCCGGTCATAAATTCAACGTATTTCTTCCTTATTTTAAGGTAATCCAAAAGAAGGAAAAAGAGGGTAATGGCCATGACCACAAATACCACGCAGATAAATATGATAAACATATCCAGCTTCACGTTGAAAAACTCTAAGATTCTACTGTTCATTTGTTGCATTTGATCCGATCATCACTGTTGTTGACCGGATACTCCTTTCTCCGGATTCTCCGGGTATTTTTACTGCTGATTACTGAAGGCTCTGGATCAGATCAATAATCCTTTCCAGCTCCTCACCGGAATAATACTCGATCTCGATCTTCCCCTGATCCTTTTTCTTTTCCTTGATATTGACCTTGCTGCCCAGAATCTCCTTCAGCCGGTTTTCAAAAAAGATCACCATTTCATCTTTCTTCTTTTCCTGTTTTTCTTTCTTTTCCGGTTTCTGAGGTTCCAGGTATTTCTTTACCAGCGTTTCCGTATCTCTCACACTGGCATTATCCTCAATGATCTTTTGGGCTATCTCGTACTGTTTTTCCTTATCCTCTACAGCCAGCAAGGCTCTTCCGTGACCGCTGCTGATCAGGTTATCCATGATCATCTTCTGAACCCTGTCATCCAGTTTCAGCAATCTCATGGTATTGGTGATCGCCACTCTGCTTTTGGATACGCTGGCGGCAATTTCCTCCTGCTTTAATCCGTATTCTCTTTTTAACAGATCATAAGCTTTAGCTTCCTCAATAGCATTCAGATTTTCCCTTTGAATGTTTTCGATCAGAGATATCTTCAGGATTTCTTTCTCTTCATATTCTCTGATGATCACGGGAAGTTTTTTCAGTCCCGCCTTCTTCGCGGCCCTCCATCTTCTCTCTCCTGCTATGATCTCATAGTATTTATCTTTTTTTCTTACGATCAATGGCTGCAGGACTCCGAATTGCCGGATGGATTCTGATAATTCTTCAATCCCCTCTTCTTCAAAGACTTTCCGCGGCTGATCTCTGTTGGGTTCTATTTTTTTGATATCAATCTCAATGATGTCTTCTACGATATCTTTATTCTTCTCTTTTACTGCCTCTTCTCCTGAGGGAGATTTCATCGTTGTTTTTTTCTCTTCCCCCGCCGTGTCCTGGCTTTTCGGTCCTGCTCCCGGGATAAGTACATCCAATCCCCTTCCCAATCCTCTTTTTACTGCCATTATAGTATCCTTTCTCCGATCTTATGAGGCTCTTTCTTCCTATTTATAATACCTTCTCTTCTATCAAACATTTTCTATTACTTCATCCGCCAATTTCTTATAAGCCTCCGATCCGCTTGATCTTCTGTCATAAAGATTAATAGGAAGACCATAGCTTGGCGCTTCAGCCAGACGAACATTTCTTGGGATTATTGTTTTGTAAATATTATATTGAAGGTTGTCTTTTACGTTTTCCACTACCTGCAGAGACAGATTCGTTCTCGCATCATACATAGTGAAAACTACTCCCTCAATATGCAGATCCTTGTTAAGATTTTTTTGAATCAGATTTATGGTGTAGATCAGCTGAGATAATCCGTCAAGCGCGTAAAACTCACATTGGATAGGTACAAGTACAGCATCAGCTGCTGTCATGGCGTTTACCGTCAACATACCTAACGCCGGGGGACAGTCAAGAATAATATAATCGTACTGATCTCTTATTTTTGAGAGTTTATCCTTAAGTATATATTGCATTTTCTCCTGGGTGATCAACTCTATCTCTGCTCCGGCAAGATTTCTGTTTGCAGGAATAATATAAAAATCTTTAAAATACTCATCCAGGGAAATAATCGCTTCCTTTATCTCAATCTCACCTGTCAATACTTCGTAAATAGTTCGGTCCAGATCATTTTTCTCTAATCCTAATCCGCTGGTAGTATTTCCCTGCGAGTCCATATCAATAAGCAATACTTTCTGCTCTTTTTCTGCCAGGCATGCTGCCAGATTGATTGATGTTGTGGTTTTTCCCACTCCACCTTTCTGATTTGCTATTGCTATGACTTTTCCCATATGCTCTAAGACCTCCATATTTCTCTGTGTATCTGTAAAGATGAGTTCCCTCCTCTTTATTCAGATTTACATTATATCATATATTATTTTGATTTTCATTCAAATGTTTCACGTGAAACATTGTTTTTTATTAATTTACATTTGATTTTTAATTGGTTTTCTTTTTCTTCCCAATAAAAATGTTTCACGTGAAACATTTTGTTGAATTTATTATTTGATTAAAATGAAAAAGGATGTTTCACGTGAAACATTCATCTGTCGTGAAACATCCTTGTAAGGACATCCTTATTTAAGTGTTAAATCCTTTTTCAGTCCTGTCTTATAAATCTCTGTCTACATCTGTTCAGGACATTCGATTCCCAAAAGATCAAGAGCGGCTTTGATCACATCCATTGTCATCTTTACCACCTTTAATCTGGCATATCGAATCCCGTCATCCTCAACGTTAATCTTACAATCATGATAAAATTTATTAAAATGCTGGGCAACAGAAATGGCAAATCTTGCGATCATATAGGGTTCGAGCCTTTCCGCTGAGTCTTTTATCACTTCCGGGAATCTTGAAAGATCTTTAAGAAGTGACATTGTCACATCATCGGTCATCACTTTATAATCAATCTCCTCAGGAAGTTCGTCTACTCCTGCTTTGCGGAAAAGACTTGCGCATCGGGCATAGGTGTACTGAACATAAGGACCTGTCTCACCGTCAAAGTTAAGGATCTTCTCCCAGTTAAAGATCACATCCTTAATTCTCTGATTATAAAGATCATTAAAAAGAATGGCACCGATACCAACCTGTCTTGCCACCTGGTCTTTGTCAGGAAGATCCGGGTTTTTCTCAGAGATAATCTCATAGATCTTTTGAATAGATTCCCTTAAGATTTCTTCAGCATAGATCACGTTTCCGCTTCTGGTAGAGAGTTTTCCCCCCTCCATACTGACCAGACCATAGGGAATATGCTTCATCTTATCTGCCCAGTCATATCCCATGAGATCGATAACCTTAAACACCTGGGCAAAATGTAATTTCTGTTCCAGGCCCGTCACATAGAAACTTTTGTCGAAATCATAGGTTCTCTTACGATATATGGCAGCTGCAAGGTCTCTTGTAGCATAGATAGTACTTCCGTCATTCTTCATGATAAGACAGGGTGCCATATCATAGTCATCCAAAGGAACGATATATGCCCCGTCGCTTTCTTTCAAAAGATTTTTCTCCTTTAACAGATCTATAACTTCCTGGGTTTTATCCCGGTAGAAGCTTTCCCCGGTAAAGTGATCGAAGTTAATGCCCATCAGATCGTAGATTCTTCTATATTCCACCATACTGATATCCACAAACCATTTCCAGATACCGAGAGCTTCTTCATTCCCCTGTTCCATTTTTGCGAACCACTCTCTTGCCTGGTCATTTAATGAAGGATCTTTGTCTGCTTCTTCATGGAATTTAACATAGATCTTCATCAGCTGTTCAATACCATTCTTCTCTACTGCCTCTTTACTGCCCCATTTTTTGTAGGCAACGATAAGCTTTCCGAACTGTGTACCCCAATCTCCCAAATGGTTGATCCTCTCTACATGATACCCCAGTTTGGAATAAATCTTATAAATGGAATTACCGATGATGGTAGTCCGGAGATGCCCGACATGAAAGTTTTTCGCCACATTGGGAGAAGAATAGTCTATGCATACAGTCTTTCCATCTCCTTCATCGGATGAACCGAAGTTATCCGCAGAGATGGCTTCTGTAAGCATTCTGGCATACTCCACCTTATTCATAAAGAAATTCAGGTAAGCACCTACATTCTCTATCTTCTCAATAAAGGTATATCCCTTATCATCAATGTTCTTTTTCAATTCCTCTGCGATAATATTGGGGGCTTTGCGGTAGACTTTTGCAAGCCGGAAGCATGGAAAAGCATAATCCCCCATTGCTTCCTTTTTGGGAACTTCCACCGCTGCACGGATATCTTCCTCAGACATCCCTTCAATATTTTCCGTCAGAATATCGATTAATTTATTTTTCATGTTCTCTCTCCATTCCCCCTGAGGGGTTATTTCGGTATTATTCTTCTACAGCTGCCAGAATCCTGTCGGACTCAACCAACAGTTCCTGGATTTCTTTCATCCTTCTCTCATACTGATCGATCTGGTCCTGTGTATTCTTAACATTTGATGTAAGCTGTTTTATACGCTCATCCTTGTGGTTTTCATCTATACTAACCAGGTTCAGCGGAGAAAAAAACTGCCGCGTGTCTCTCTGATCGTTGGATTTGAATAATTTCTTGTCTTTCTGTTCCAACTCAAACTTCATCTCCACGATCTCAGCCTCCAGAGCATCTTTTCTTTCGGTAAGAAAGATATACTCGGCAGACAGGTGCCTTTTAAGCCGGTCATGGAATACGGAAACTTTGTTTTTCAGATTGGATTCTTCCTTAAAGGACAGTGGATTATTGGATGAATTATCTTTATGTGCCATCTTTGCTCTCCTCTTATCCGTTCTGATCATTTATATGCGGTAAACGCTGTCATTTATATATTTATTTTCTTCGATATTTTAAATTCAATACTCAAAGTGGTTCTCTGGAAGGGGTCCCGGCCTTTCTGGGAAAAGCTTTCGGGGTCTTCCTATCCTTCCTTATCCTGAGGAGAAGACGTTCTCCCTGATCACCCTCAAGATGAAATTCCCTGATCTCCTCAAGGCTGCATCCCAGAGTATCCATACATTTACCGGATTCCTCCAGCTCCTCTCTCCCCTTCTGGGCTTTGTAGGAAATGAAATACCCGTTAACCTTTACAAAGGGTATGCAGTATTCTGTCAACGTGCGCAGGTTGGCCACAGCCCTGGATACACAGAGATCAAATCTTCCCCGGTATCTTCCGTCTTTTGCCAGGTCTTCCGCCCTTCCATGGACAGCATCAGTCTTCTCAAGGCCCAGAGCATCAATCACTTCTCTCAGAAAGGTAATACGCTTATTCAGAGAATCAAGCAGGACCATTTCAAGGTGAGGAAAAGCAATCTTGAGGGGGATTCCGGGGAAGCCTGCTCCTGTTCCCACGTCGATCACGGTGCGGACGAAATTCAGATCAATAAGCCCGGCACAGGACAGGCTGTCTATGAAATGTTTATCAATCACTTCATCTTCCTCTGTAATGGCTGTGAGGTTCATCACCTTGTTCCGTTCCACCATCATCTGATAAAAGCGGTCAAACTGTTCTGCCTGATGATGTGACAGACTTATCCCTATCCTTCCGGCCTTTTCAATTAATCTTTTCTGAAAGGAAGGATTCTCCTCAAACGTAAAACCCTCAGTCATGATTCATTTTTTCTCCTTTGATATGGCTCATCTGATGGAGATAAACCACCAGCACAGAGATATCCGACGGCGAAACGCCGGAGATCCTGGATGCCTGGCCGATGGAATGGGGCCTGATCCGATTGAGTTTCTGTACTGCCTCGGTACGGAGATTCTGTATATCCTCATAGCGGATATCCTCGGGAATCAGCCGGTTCTCCATCTTCTTAAACTGCTCAACCTGCCTCATCTGCCGGCTGATGTATCCCTCATACTTAAGGTCAATGGATACCTGTTCCACCACCTCATCCGACAAAGCCGGCCGGTCGGGATCGATAGAAGCCAGAGATTCATAGTCTATCTCGGGCCTTTTCAGCAGGTCTGCCAGGCTGGAGGCTGACTTAAGAGGAGCGGATCCGTTTTCTTCCAGGACCTGCTGCACTCTTTTGTTCGCTCCTACCATATATGCTTTAAGCCTCTCTTTTTCTTCGGCAATCTGCTTCTTTTTCAGCAAAAATTTATCATATCTATCTTTATCGATAAGTCCAACCTTGTATCCGATCTCCGTCAGACGCATATCCGCGTTATCCTGACGTAACAGAAGACGATACTCGGCTCTGGAAGTCATCATCCGGTAGGGTTCGTGGTTCTCCTTGGTGACCAGGTCGTCGATCAGAACACCGATGTAGGCCTGGGAACGGTCAAGAATGATCTCCTCTCTCCCCTTACAGTTCATGGATGCATTTATCCCGGCGATCAGTCCCTGGGCAGCCGCCTCTTCATAACCCGAACTGCCATTGAACTGGCCTCCGCTGTAAAGACCGGAAATCTTCTTGAACTCCAGAGTAGCCTTCAATTGATTAGGGTTGATGCAGTCGTATTCAATGGCATAGGCATTTCGGATGATCTTTACCTTTTCAAGGCCTTTAACCGTACGGTACATCTGATACTGGACATCCTCGGGCAGAGAACTGCTCATGCCTCCCACATACATTTCGTTGGTAAATTCACCCTCGGGCTCGATAAACAGCTGATGGCGGTCCTTATCGGCAAAACGTACCACCTTGTCTTCGATGGACGGGCAGTACCTGGGGCCGGTTCCTTCGATAGTTCCGGAATACAGGGGAGACCGGTCCAGATTATTCCGGATGATCTCATGGGTCTTCTCATTGGTATAAGTCAGCCAGCAGGAGATCTGGTCTCTTCTGATATCTTCTTCCTTGTTGGTGAAGCTGAAGGGCACGATCTTCTCGTCCCCCCGCTGCTCTTCCATGACAGAAAAATCGATGGACCGTCTGTCAATCCTGGCAGGGGTTCCTGTTTTGAAACGATAGAGTTCCACCCCGTTTTCTGCCAGAGACTTACTCAGATGATTGGCAGCCTGGAGACCGTTGGGTCCGGTATACTGGATTACATCCCCGTAGAGACAACGGGCTTTTAAGTAGGTTCCTGTTGCCAGAACAACTGCCCGGGCATGATAAACAGCCCCGGAGAAGGTCTTTACTCCCCTGATCTGTCCATCCTCCACCATAAGCTCCGTGACCTCGGCCTGCCTTAAGGTGAGATGGTCGGTATTCTGAAGGGTATATCTCATGGTCATGGAGTAGGCATCTTTGTCAGCCTGGGCACGGAGGGAATGAACGGCAGGTCCCTTGGACCGGTTGAGCATCCTGGACTGGATGTAGGTTTTATCGATATTTTTTCCCATCTCTCCGCCCAGCGCATCCAGCTCTCTCACCAGATGGCCTTTTGAACTTCCTCCGATATTGGGATTGCAGGGCATCAGCGCCACACTGTTCATACTCACGGTAAACAGGATGGTCTCACAGCCCAGACGGGCCGCTGCCAGTGCGGCTTCGCAACCGGCATGGCCGGCGCCCACCACCACAACATCATAATATTCTTCCACGGTTTTCATCATATTACCTCTATTTGCCGGTGCAGAACCGGGAAAAAATCTCATTGACCAGGTCTTCCTCCAGGGATTCTCCCACGATAAAGCCAAGACTCTCGTAGGCGTTCATCAGATCTATGGTAAAGAAATCTTCGGGCATCCCGTCTTCTATGCTCCTTTTCACCATATCAAGGCTGTCCCTTGTATCTTCCAGGGCCTTTTTATGCCTTGCGTTGGTAAGGTAAAGGTCCTGGGCTTCATCTATTGTACCATGAAACATCATCTTTTTTAACTCTTTCGTAAAAAGATCCATACCCTGGTTGTATTTGGCGGAAATAGTCAGACAGGGTGTATCCTCATCGATATAGGCTTCCAGCTCTTCCATGGGAAAATCCTCCCTGAGATCAGACTTGTTGAGGAGGATCATTTTCTTCTTCTCCTTGATCTCATCAAAAATGTGGATATCCTCCTGACTTATTCCTTCTGCCATATCCAGGATACACAGTACCAGGTCGGCGCTTTCAATCTCCTTCCTGGCCTTTTCCACCCCGATTTTCTCCACCTTGTCCTCTGTCTGACGAATTCCGGCGGTATCGATGATATTGAGAGGGATTCCCTCAATGGTGACACATTCCTCCAGTGTATCCCTGGTGGTACCGGCCACATCCGTCACGATAGCCCGCTCTTCACCCAACAGAAGATTTAAAAATGAAGATTTACCCGCATTGGGCCTGCCCACGATGCAGGTTCGTATTCCTTCCGTGAGAAAACGTCCGTCATCATAGGACGACAGCATCTTTTCCACTGTACTTATCCATGGGAGAACACGGCCATAAAGATCCTCCGGATAGCCCTCCAGGCTGATATGCTCGGGATCATCCAGGGCGGATTCGATGTAGGCGATCTGATAGATGATCTCTTTCCTCAAGGCCGTAATCTTTTCGGAAAGACCGCCTTTGATCTGTCGGATGGAGTTCCTTCGTGAAGCCTCATTTCTGGATTCGATCAGATCCATTACCGCTTCGGCCTGGGAAAGATCGATCCTGCCGTTTAAAAATGCCCTTTTTGTGAACTCCCCGGGTTCCGCGGCCCTGGCGCCGTGGCGCAGGACCAGGCTGAGTACCCGGTAGACCAGGTGGACACCTCCGTGGCAGTCAAACTCCACCACATCCTCCCGGGTGTAACTGTGGGGTGCCCGCATCACCAGAACGATACACTCATCCACCACATCCCCGTCATCGACGATATTTCCGTAAAATATTTTGTAGCCGGGCCAGTTTCCCTGTCCGTAGGCGGGATTATGGGGCCTGAAGATCTCATCCAGTATCCGCAGGGCTTCCTCCCCGCTGACACGGATCTTCCCGATCCCCGCGTTGGACACAGGTGTGGCTATGGCAGCAATGGTGTCAAACTCTCTCACCATATTTCTCATTCCCATCTAAAAAGAGGATGTTTAAGGTTCCCCTCCGGATCCTTAAACATCCCTGAATCTACATGATTATCTATCCTTTTTCAGCATGATGACCACTCTTCTGTATGGTTCCTCACCCTCACTCTTGGTGCAGACATATTTGTCATTCTGCAGAGCGGAATGGATGACCCTTCTCTCATAAGGGTTCATGGGTTCCAAAGAGACGGTCTTCTTGCTCCGCTTAACGGAATAGGCAATCTTCTTAGCCAGTTTCTCAAGGGTTGCCTTTCTTCTCTCGCGGTAGTTTTCCGTATCCAGTTTAACCCGGATATAGGACTCGCTTTCGCGGTTGACAAACAGACTGATCAGATACTGAAGGGAATCCAGTGTCTGTCCTCTCTTTCCGATCAGGATACCCATATCCGGACCGGATAAATCGATGTTCATCACATTTTCTTCTTCTTTAAAATCAATTGCTGTATGGGTTTCGACCTTCATGGCGGCAAAAAGCTCATCGCAGAATTCCTGGGTCTTTTCCAGCAAAGATTTCTGAAGGTTGACCCGGATCACAGCCTGCTTCACATTAAAGAGGCCGAGAAATCCGCTGCTCCCCTGCTCGATCACCTCATAGTTGAGCTGATCGCTGGGAACCCCGAGTTCAAGGGTCGCCGCGGTTATGGCATCCGCAACGGTCTTACCCGTAAATTCCATATGTTCCATCAATGATTCCCTCCTCTGGGATTGTTCTTCTTGTCAAATTCCTGCACGCTGTAGGCGGCTTTGCCGATCTCGCCGAGCTTCTCATAATCCACCTGCTGTCCCTGATGGGGATCCTGGAAGGTCTTGGTCTTGATGGCGGCGTTCCCGCGGATGGTACGGTACTGGCTGTATTCGCTCCGTACTCTGACTCCGGCATTCTCCTCTTCTTTGTTCCTTCCGGTGACTAATGCGGAGAAACGTTCGGTGAGGGATTTCCTGCCCTTTGCCTTCTTTTTGGCGGCTTTTTCCTTATTCTTTTCCACCAGTTTGTCCATATCCACGCTGTCGAAATACTTGTTGAGAACGATCTGCTGGATAAACTGAAGAAGGGCGCTGGTAATCCAGTAGATACCGATACCCACCGGCATGATCAGACAGAAATACACCGACATGAGGGGCATCATGGTGGTCATGCTCTTGGACATCTGGGCAGTGGAATCACCCGCTTCAGATCCGGGCTGCCTTATGGTCTTGGCGGAAAGGAACTGGAATATACCCGCCAGGGCCGGAATCACCCAGTAGATGGACGGATGGAATCCGGGGATCTGGGTAATGTTGATCCCGGCGACGAAGTTGTTCATATCAATGATATGCTTGGAATTCGTCGTGATCACGTTGCTGACAGCCGGAAAAGCGTCAGCAAGCTGCGTCCATGCGTCTTTGGTAAAATAAGTCAACTGGTCGATGACGTAGTTGACGGTAGAATCTGCTTTTATGGAACGGACATAGTTGGTGCCGAGTCCCTCGATGATCTTGTTGACTTTGGATACATATCCGTCAACGCCGGAAAAAGCGTTAACGATATTGGCGTAATCCGCCTTGACCTCCGGGATGTAAGCCGGAATCTTACGGATTACCTGATACAGGGAGATAAGGATCGGAAACTGGATCAACAGCTGCAGACATCCGCCTGTGGCGCTGGTCCCGTACTTTTCATAGACTGCTTTGATCTCATCATTCTGTTTCTGTAAGGACTCCTGGTCCTTTTTTCCGCGATACTTTTTCTGGATCTTGCTGATCTCCGGCTGCATTACCGAATTCAGCTTCTGGAATTTCTGCTGGCTTACCATCATGGGAAGGAGCAGAATACGGACAAAAATTGTAAAGAATATGATACAAAGACCGATATTCTCGATACCGACGGAGCTCAACACTCTGAAGATCACCGCCATAACGTATCCCAAAAATGCTGCGATCCACCCGATGACAGGTGTGGTCGACTGTGTCAATAACATGCTTTTCCTCCTTAATTAGGGGACCGGATCATACCCGCCTTTGGAGAACGGATTACACCGCAGTATCCTCCAAAGTCCCATGAACCCTCCTTTAAGAGCTCCGTACTTCTCAATCGCCTCCACGGCGTACTGAGAGCAGGTGGGTGTGTACTTACATGTGGATCTCCCTTTAAGAGCAGACAGATACTTCTGATAAAATCTGATCATTTTGATTAAAACAATTCTCATACCCATCTTCTTTTACGCATCTTTGTAAATGTGATGTAACTTCAACAGATGTAATAAAGCGCGCTCATACTTATCGTAACCCGAATCAATGGCTGGTTTGCGCGCAACAATAACAATATCATACCCCACTTCCACGTCTTCCCGGTGAAGACGCATGACCTCCCTGATCACACGGGTCACACGGTGGCGCACGACACTGTTCCCCACTTTTTTGCTGACGGAAATTCCGATTCGGTTCTCCCCGGCACGGTTCTCAAGAATAAGCATGACAAAAGTGCGGTTTGCTTTTGACCTGCCCTGCCGGTAGACTCTCTGAAATTCCTTGTTTTTTTTCAAAGAATGAAATTTCCTCATGCTGTTTTCTCACCTTCCGGTATACCGCAATGAATCATGAGAAAAGAAAAGGCCACATACCTGCGACCTATGCTGACAATTTATTTCTTCCTTTTGCTCTTCTTCTTGCTAAAACTTTTCTGCCGTTAGCTGTGCTCATTCTCTTTCTGAAACCATGCACTTTGGATCTCTGTCTCTTCTTTGGCTGGAATGTCATCTTCATGCGAAAGCCACCTCCTTTTCCTGTCTTTCTGTTGAAAACA
>CACZOS010000049.1 GCA_902782815.1 uncultured Lachnospiraceae bacterium
AAAAAAAGATTACCGGAGGTTTTTCAAATGAAATCAGATCGACTCTTATTCTCTGATATGCTGGATGAAGCTGTTGCAAAATACGGTGATAACCCGGCACTGTACTGCAACAGACAGTTTCTCTCTTTTAAGCAGCTGGATGAGGCTTCGGACAGATGTGCCCTGCGCTTCCTTAAAGGCGGATTAAAAAAGGGAGAAAAAGTCATTCTCTGGGGTTTTAACGACATAGAATGGATCGTTTCTTTTTACGGGATCATCAAGGCCGGCGGCGTCGCGGTTTTAATGAACTACGGCCTCAAGGCAGAAGATGTGGGCACCCTCACCAGGATGGTTGAAGCATCCTGGGGAGTGATCGGCGGAAATACCATCAGTATAAAGAGCCCCGAAGCGGCTGCCAAGGCGCTGATCGCTGCCGGCGTAGCCCAGAACCGGATCTTCCCCTTCTCATCCTTCGCCTATATTGACGGCGCAGGCAGGATCTGTGAAGAAGATTCAGCTCTTCTGGCCGAGGCTGAGGCAAAGATGGATCCCAGGGATACCCAGGTGATCATCTATACCACCGGAACCACCTCCCTGCCCAAAGCTGTCCAGTTATCCTCCTTCTCTATCCTAAGTGATGTGGAAGGCTGCCTGGCCCTTCTGGGCGGTCACCTCAACAAGACGCTGTGTCTCGCCCTTCCCACCTTCCACAGCTACGGACTGACGGTACTCAACGTCTACTTAAGCGTCGGCGGATGTACCTATCTGTCTCCCCTCCTTAAAGCGGAGATCTTAAGGGATATGATCGTGGGCTTCAACATCGAGGACCTGACTTCCGTGGGTGCCATCTACGGCATGCTGACCCAGCTGCCAGATTTTGAAAAATCTCTTGCCGGACGTCTTAAAACCTGTATCGTGGGCGGCGGTTTCACCACTCCGGTGGAAATGATGCGTCTGGAAAAGGCCTTCGACGGGGCCAAGATCCTGGTGGGTTACGGCCAGACCGAATGCTCGCCCGTGATCACTGTGGAAACACCGGAAGATCCCCTGGAAAAGAGAGCCGTTTCCGTAGGTCATCCCCTTCCCAACCTGGATGTCCGTATCTGGAATGAGCAGACGGGTTTTGCCGCCAGGGGTGAGATCGGCGAAGTCATCGTCAAAGGTCCTTCGCTGATGAACGGATACTTCGGGCTCCCCGAAGACCAGCAGCCCTTCGACCGTGAAGGATGGCTTCACACCGGCGATCTGGGCAGGTTCTCCGATGAGGGCATGCTCCAGTTCGCGGGCAGGATCAAGGATATCATCATCCGGAGCGGGGAAAACATTTCTCCGGTTGAGATTGAACGGGTCCTTCTCCAGATGCCTGAGATCAGTGAAGCGAAAGTCATGGGTGCTCCCCATCCCATCTGGGGGGAAAGTGTGGAGGCCTGTGTGGTAACCCGGACCGAAGAGCTGGATGTGGACAGTCTCCGCCTGAGACTAAAGGAAAAACTTGCTTCTTTTAAGGTTCCTTCCCATTTCTTTACCTTTGGGGCATTCCCCTTAAATTCCAACGGGAAGCTGGATCAGAGAAGATTGAAGATGGATATGCTGCGCAGACTGAATGAAGTATTCATCGCTGCTGCCCTCGACGAAGGCTACCGGATCATGGATCTGACTCTGAAAAACAGAAGATATTCCATCGTTCCCGCCTGCTCCATGGTTGAGGAACTTGCTGCCCAGCTTGGTTTTGACAAGGCCCGGTCCAATCGTATCCGCCTCAGCGTGGAGGAGATGATCACGGACCGTATCGACCATGCCTATGATGACAGCGGCGAGATCAGGATGGAGGTTATCCTGATGCCCCAGTGGCTCCGCCTGCGGTTTACCGATAACGGAAAGATCTACCGTCTGGACGGCGAGGATGCTTCCATCAGCGCAAAGATCATCCTTGCAAACGTAGACGCCTACACTTCCGGCACCAACGATGTGGGAGAGACACAGTATTCTTTAGACTATCAGTACAGGGATGATTTCGATGTGAAGGCATACCTGATGAAATAAAAAATGATCTGTTTTTGATCGGAGGTCAGAAATGTATGAAATATATTGATAGCAAACCTGTCAACACAGGGCGTCAGCCGGAGATGGATCTGTTTAAAACGGCCTGTATCGTGTTTATGATCCTGTCCCATGTCATGCTGGATCTTTCGGTGATCGAAAGCTCCGGCAGCGACTACGGTTTCATCGACTACCTGATCTGTATTGTGGGAGCCGCCTCCTTCATGATCTGTATGGGTATCGGTATGCGGTATTCCCGGAACCAGTCCCCGGCCAAATATATGGCCAGGGGAATAGGTCTTCTGACTGTGGGCCAGTTTCTGAATCTTTTGAGGAATGCGCTGCCCAACCTGATCGCCTGGTGGGTCACCGGAAAACAGATCTTCATCGCCAATTCCCTCCTGGTCATCCAGCCGGATATCCTGTCCTTCGCCGGTCTGGCCTTCCTTCTGATGGCGCTGCTTAAGAAACTGAAGCTGTCCGACGGAAGTATCCTGGCCGTCGGCTTCGGGATGAACCTTCTGGGTCTGATCATGTATTATATCGTCCACTCAACCGGCTTCTTCCCGCTGAGCATGGTCATGGGTTTCTTTTTCATCTCCGATGCCGAATGCTACTTTCCTTTATTCTGCTATTTTGTGTTTGTGGCCTTCGGATATTTCGTGGGAGGATATTACCCCAGGATCAGGGACAAGGACGGCCTTTCCACCCTTATCCTGCTTGTCTGTGTGCCCATCTGCACCATATATTATGCCCTGAGGATCCTGGTTCCCTTCCCCATCCTTCCGGAACTGGGCTCCGATCTTCAGTATTCCATGGTCCCGGCCACGGATGCCGTAGGAGCCTGCCTGATAACCCTGATCTTACTTGCCTTCCTCTATAAGATCAGCAGGCTCTTCAAGGGGGACCTGCCCGGATTCCTCACCTATCCGGCCGAGCATATCAACGGATTTTACTGTGTGAGCTACATCCTTATCCTGCCGGTTCAGACCCTGGTCCTGGCGGTGAAGGGACAGCTTTTTGAAAATGAGATCATTCCCTTTGTCTACTATTTCATCGTGATGTTCCTCACCTGGCTGATCATCCGGACCAACGAAAAATACATCCGTTTCGATGTGGCCAGACTGAAGGGAAAGAAGCTGACGATCTTCTTCGCGGCTGTATGGATCCTCACCATAGCGGTGGTGGTCTATGCCTACCCCAGGATCGATACCTTCGCCACCATGTGGAATGAATACCTGCTGCCCAAATGAACTTTTACAGGGTTAATCCTTAAACGAAAAAAGACCTGCTTCTCTCCACTCCGGATACAGTTATTCCGGTCTGTAAGAAACAGGTCTGTTTTTATGCCACATAACCCTACAGGACAGCGATCACTTCCACCTCGCAGATGGCACCTTTGGGTAAAGACTTGATGCCCACACATGATCTGGCAGGTTTTTCGGTAAAGTAGCGGGCATAGACTTCATTAAAGGCGGCAAAATCGTTAATGTCCGTGAGGAAACAAAGGGTCTTCACCACATTTTCGGCCTTCGTTCCGGCCTCCTCCAGGATAGCGATGAGATTTTTCATCACCTGTTCGGTCTGCTCCTCGATAGTCTCTCCCACCAGTTGCCCTGTCGCAGGATCAAGGGCAATCTGTCCTGAGGTGTAAACCATCCCGTTTGCAACCACGGCCTGGGAATAGGGTCCCACTGCCGCAGGGGCTTTTTCTGTGTAGATTTTCTTCATCTTTCTAACTCCTTTTCCTTTAAAATAATATCTTTCCGGTCAACTGATGGGGATTTCCACCACCTCCGCCATCTTGGTCAGGCACATCTCGATCTGGCCGGAAATATCCTCCACCAGCTTTTTCGTGATA
>CACZOS010000050.1 GCA_902782815.1 uncultured Lachnospiraceae bacterium
ACATCCGCTCTTATGGCATCCTTTGGGGAGAGGGTTTATACCCCATCCTTCTTTGAAACCTACAAGGATTTCATCGTGGCTTCCGGGGAAGGGGCGACTGATCAGGATTACCGGAATTTCCTGATTTCCCTGAACGCAGTCAAAAACTTCGATATCAGTAATGAGACAGGGAAGATCAGCTGTCCGGTATATGTGATCGGTGCGGGAGAAGACCGTGTGCTTGGTATCCGGGCAACCGGAGACCTGATCGGGTCATTGAAATGTGATTCCTTCATCTATGAAGGGTACGGGCACGGCGTGTATGACGAAGCACCGGATTATCTGTCCCATATTGATTCATTTCTGAAAAAGAGTTGAGTGTTTCGCTGTGATTATATGATATACTAAAAAAGGAATCATTTGATAAATAAGGAGTAACCTGATGAGAACAGTTGTAGCGAAATTTGGCGGAACCTCTTTAGCCGATGCCGGCCAGATCCGGAAGGTGGCGGACATTATCCGGGAAGATCCGGCCCGGAGGATCATCGTTGCCTCCGCCCCCGGCAAGCGGTCCGCAGATGACATAAAGATCACCGATCTGCTGCAGGAGTGCTATGATGCGGCGGTGGAAGGCAGAGATTATGAGAAGGTCCTTTCGGCTATCAATACACGGTTTCAGGATATCCTCTCCGAGCTGGATCTGGACATTTTGCTGGAGGAGGAGATAGAGGCCCTGAGACATCATCTGGAGGAAGGTCCGGAGAAGGGCTATGTGCTCAGCCGGGGAGAGTATCTGAATTCCCGTATTCTTGCGGAGTATCTTGACGTCACCTTCGTCGATCCGGCGTGGTGTGTCTATTTTGATGAAGAGGGGAACCTGGACACCAGGCTGACCAGACGGACCATGGAGGCATCGCTGAGACCCCTGAAAAACGCGGTGATCGCCGGCTTTTACGGAGCCGATATCAACGGAAAGATCCATACCATGAACCGGGGAGGATCCGATGTGACCGGCAGTCTTGCGGCTTCCGCCATCAGGGCTGACCTGTATGAAAACTGGACAGACGTATCGGGTCTTTACGCGGCGGATCCCGGCATCGTGGATTCTCCCAAACCCATCGAATACGTAAGCTACCGTGAGCTCCGTACCCTTTCCTATATGGGGGCGTCGGTCCTGAATACCGATGCCGTGCTCCCGGTTTCCGACCTGGATATCCCCATCAATATCCGCAATACCAACCGCCCCGACGATCCCGGCAGCATGATTGTCCGGAAACTGCCCAAGGGGAAGACAAAATACCCCATCATCGGCGTGGCGGGAAGGTCCGGCATGTCCGTGATCCAGATCGAGAAGGTCAGGGTCAGCGACGGTGCGGGTTTCAGTGCATTGGTGCTGGATATCCTAAAAAACAGGGCGCTGCCCTTTGAACACTGTCTTACCGGAATTGATTCCATCACCCTGATCATCCGCAGTGATCTCCTGGAGGACTGCAGGGAAGACCTGCTGGATGAGATCCGACAGACTCTGGCTCCGGATTTTATCGAACTCATGGAGAACCTGTCTGTGATCGTGGTGATCGGAGAGAAGGATACCGAATCCAGCGACGCCAATATCCGCGTACTCTGGGAGCTGATGCATGCAGGCATCCCTATCAAGACGATCAATCAGGGGGCAGGGAAACTCAATCTCCTGATCGCGGTATCGGAAGAACGCTACCGGGAGGCCATCCTGGCCATCTATAAGGCCATTGAGAAACAGAAAGTATAGAGAAAAGATAAGACCCTTCACCATATGGCGAAGGGTCTTGCTGTTCCTATGGTTATTTGAGCGGGCAACAATATTCGTCGTTGATCTTCTGGACTTTTTTAATGCGGCGGACGTATTTTTCTGCGGTGAGGGCATCGGTGGACATGTAGGTTTTCACAATCTCCATGGCGATCATCCCCCCGATGATCTTTGCGCCGAGACAGAGGACATTGGCATCATTATGCTGTCTGGCCAGCTGGGCACAGAAAGGATCCTGGCAGATACAGGCATAGATGCCGTTAACCTTGTTGGCGATCATGGCACTGCCATATCCGACGCCGTCCACGAAGATCCCCCGGTCACATTCCCCCTTGGCCACTGCCAGAGCCGCGGGAAGAACGAAATCGGAAAGATCGCAGGATTCCTCGTCATAGGTTCCGAAATCCACCACCTCGTGGCCGTTTTCTTCCAGATAAGCCTTGATCTCCAGCTTCATCGATGTGCCGGCATGATCGTTTGCCATTGCTAT
>CACZOS010000051.1 GCA_902782815.1 uncultured Lachnospiraceae bacterium
AAAAACATGAACCCTGCATTGTCTTCGTGGATGAGATCGACGGGGTCTGCAAGAACAGGTCCCTTCCGGATCTTCCGGTATGGGCATCTTCCATGACCACCGCCTTCCTGACAGCCTACAACCGGATCAAATCTTCCCAGAAGAATGTTATCTTCATCGGGGCCACCAACTATCCCGATCAGGTGGATGACGCCATGCTGGACCGTGTCCGTCTGATCCGTGTACCTTTCCCGGACGAGGAGGCCAAGGAGAGCGCATACTGCCGTAAATTCAAAGGCATCGTCGCACTGGAAGAAGGATTCACCTTTAACGATATGGCAAAGGCTTCCCACCAGTATAATTACCGTGATATCGACCGCCTCACCTCCATCGTGAAAAATCTGATCCTCAAGGACGCCATCGGCATCTACGGTGACCAGATGAGTGCGGTGGAAGCCTTGAAAAATGAAGAGTATCATCTTACCAGAGAACTTTTCCAGGCTGCCCAGGCCGACTATACCCCGACTCCCAAGGATGAGATCATCAAGGAACTGGATGAGTGGGAGAAGAGATTCAATAAACAGAAAGAGCAGGATGGCTGATCATGTCGGAGCTGATTAGATGGGCCGTGATCGCGGAACGGCAAAGACCGAAGATTACCCTGGAAAATGTGGAGGCACCGGCCTTCTGGCAGTATGTTCTTGCCGGATGTCTCCCCAATCCCGGTGTGGATTCCATGCTGGGCATCAACAAGTCCAACAAGTTTTGTTTTTACGGTCCCTGCGGAACCGGGAAGAGGACCCTTGCCAGGGCCTTTGCCGGTTCCCTTATGGAGAGGGCGGGTTTCCGCTTTCTCCAGGCGGACGGCGTGGAATTTACAGGCATGTCCCCCCAGGCTATTCGAGAGAATGTCCACCAGTTGTTCGAGGTGGCTAAAAAGAGACCCGGTCTCCTTATGCTGGAACACCTGGATGAGATTATCTGGCGTTTCGTGATGGAGGAATGCAGAAATATTCCGGAAGACACCGCCCTTTATGTGGTGGTGATCGAGGAGGATGAGAACCTTCTGGAGGAGGAGTGGAAGAAAGAGCTGATGTTCTGCCGCTTCGGCCTTCCTACCCGGGAGGAGAGGGTCCTCTTTTTCGCGGACTCTGCCAACTCCATGCCCAGGGCCCTTGGGAAACCCTCCTTTGAATGGCTGGCGGACAACTCGGAGGGGCTGAACTATATCCAGCTGAGAAATGTGGTTTCCCTGATCCGTATGATCATGAAAGTGGAAGCAGTAAACGAATACGACGGAGATCAGGAGAAAGTCTACCACGCTTATATGGAGGGAAGGTTCGGTTACAAAGAAGAGCACTTTACCGAGGTGGTGGACATGGTCCGCCGGCAGACCTTTAACAGGACCGAACCGAAAACCCGTACCCTGCCCATTCCTCCCATCCAGGTTAATGTCCAGGGAGGCGTGGGAATCCCCATGGGAGAACTTCCTGCTGCCGCACCGGCGGATACAGCCGGGGAAAAGCCCATGAGCGATGATGATTATTTCAAGGAATTGTTCGGAAGTATCGAGGTGAAGAAAACCTGATCCCGTAAGGAGATTACTATGGAGAACAACATAGATTTCCGCGAGGCATTTGCCGCTTGGCTGAAATCGCGGGACATGAAAAAACCTTTTATCGACATGGATCTGTCCTACCTGGAGGCCATAAGCAGCTTCCTGACAGACAACCATCTCGCCGCCGCAGATATATTTCGTGAGAATGACCCGTCCCTGATTCGACAGATTCAGGGATTACTGCGTTTGGACAAAGATTTTACCCGGATGGACCGGCAGAAAAACGGCCATCTGACCCGTGTGCTGAAGAAGTATGAGGAGTTCTGCAGCCAGGGCGCGTCCGGACCTGAATTTGAATGGATGAAATTCGATTTGTTTGGAGAAGAAGCTCCGTCAGCGGAGAAGACTGTTCCGGTTAAGCAGCCCGGGATTGAACGAAAAGCAGAAGAAAAACCTGCCCCGGAACCTGCCCCTGATATAAAGACGGCAGAACCCGGGAAGGAGATATCTGCAGAGATTCCGGATAAAACCGGGGAAGAGATCCGGGAGGAAATAGAGGAAGAAGCCGGGGAAGAGATTCTGCCCGAAATCCCGGAAGAGCCGGAAAAAGAGTCCGAACCGGAACCCGGGACCATGGAGATCGTCCTGGGAACCAGGGTGGAGGAAAAGGATACACTGGTCTGGCGCCCCAATGATACCAACCAGAACTTCCACACCAATGTGGGAGTCATCGGCACCATGGGAACCGGGAAGACCCAGTTTACCAAATCCCTGATCACCCAGATCTGCCGGCAGGCCGGGAATAATTTTTACGGCAGGATACCGGGCATCCTGATCTTTGATTATAAGGGGGATTATAACGAGACCAAGGAAGATTTTGTCCGGGAGACCGGGGCACGGGTATTAAAGCCCTATCATCTGCCCTACAATCCCCTGGCTCTGACTCAGTCGCCGGTGTTTAAACCCCTGCTTCCCGTCCATACCGCCAATGCCTTCAAGGATACCCTGTCCAAGGCTTACCGGCTGGGGGCCAAACAGCAGAATGCATTCTTCAAATGTATCATGGAAGCCTACAAGCTCTGCGGGATCGACCCCAACAGGCAGGAAACCTGGACCAGGACACCGCCCACCTTCGATATGGTTTACCAGATTTACATGCGCAAGGAGACCATCCAGAAAGGGGACTCCCTGGCCGCGGCCATGGAGAAGCTGGCCAGCTTTCAGATCTTTGAAGGGGATCCCCGCAAGACCAGGTCCCTCTATGAGATGATCGACGGGGTCCTGGTGGTTGACCTTTCGGGCTATGATTCGGATATCCAGGCCCTGGTGGTGGCCATCACACTGGATCAGTTCTACGTGCAGATGCAGGCATCCGGATCCAGCCGGATCAAGGGGCCTTACCGTGAACTGACCAAAATGATCCTGGTGGACGAGGCGGATAATTTCATGAGTGAGGGGTATACTTCCCTGAAGAAGATCCTCAAGGAAGGGAGAGAATTCGGTGTGGGAACCATCCTCTCTACCCAGTTCCTGAATCATTTCGGAGCAGGGGAGGATGATTATTCCAAATATATCCTCACCTGGATCGTCCACAATGTAGCAGACTTAAAGAAGACCGATATCCAGTTTGTTTTCCACACGCCTCCCAAGAGCGAGACGGAGGAGAGACTGTTCACGGAAATAAAAAATTTAAAGAAGCATCATAGTATAATCAAGATAGGAAATGAAAAACCGGAGCATATCCACGACCTGTCCTTCTGGCAGATCTGCCAGGAGAAGTAGGGAGGGATACCGCCGAACAGATACCGCAGGGAGAGGACCAGAATGAGGATTGGAGTTGACTTCGGAAGTACATATACGGTACTTTCCGTATTTCATAAAGATAAGGGAAATGTCGAGGCACTGACCTTCAGTGAGGCATCCCCCTACATCCCTTCTGTGGTCACCTGCGGCAGGGGACGGTACGAATTCGGTCAGGCGGCAAAGACCCAGACCGGCCGGAAAGGAGTAAAGACTTTTAAAGGCTTTAAGATGCTTCTTTCCGAGAGGGAGGAGGAAATCTGGCGGTCCAGAGGGTATTCCGCGGAGGAAACCCCGGCAGAGATCACCAGGATCTTTTTCGACCATATTCTGAAAAAGGCCCTCTTTGACCAGCAGGAAGAAAGGATCGAGAAGCTGGTCATCGGTGTCCCCGAGATCTGGAATCAGAAACTGACTACCATAGACGGAAGGACCGCCATCCGGAACATCTGCATGGGACTGGGTACGGTTGATGAAGTCCAGGTAGTGAGTGAACCTGCAGCGGCCAGCGCTTATTTCGCCTATCACTATCTCCAGCAGCAGGGCCGCAATTATTCCGGAAAGATCCTTCTGATCGATTAC
>CACZOS010000052.1 GCA_902782815.1 uncultured Lachnospiraceae bacterium
CACTCAGTCCACACCTGCCTGCGAACCGATGGCAGCAGCAGTTCGCTCATTGTCTCCGGTGAGCATGACCACTTCGATCCCCATATTTTTAAGTTCTTCAATAGCCTGTGCAGAGTCTTCCTTCATGACATCGGCAACTGCGATAATGCCGATAAGCTTATCATCTCTGGCAAAAAACAGAGGTGTTTTACCCTCTTCGGAGAGGCGGTCAGAGATTTCTCCCATATCCTCAGGGATGGGCACAAGAGAAGATATATAACTTTTTGAACCTCCCTGAAGGATCTTTCCGTCCAGAGAGGCACTGAGACCGTTTCCGGCCAGAGCCCGGAAATCTTTCACTTCGGCCGCTTTCATTCTCTCTTCTTCCCCCTTTTTGACAATCGCTTTTGCCAGGGGATGTTCGCTTTTTGCTTCCAGGGCGAAGGCAGTGGCCAGAAGGTCACCGGTATCCACATTTGCTGCAGGAAGGATATCTGTCACTTCAGGCTGACCTGCAGTGATGGTACCGGTCTTGTCCAGAGCGACAATCTGGATGTGTCCGGCATTTTCCAGGGATTCACTGGTTTTAAAAAGAATACCGTTTTTGGCTCCCATACCGTTGCCAACCATAATGGCCACCGGTGTGGCAAGACCCAGTGCACAGGGGCAGGAGATGACAAGTACACAGATGCCCCGGGCCAGCCCGACAGATAAACCGTGTCCGGTTACCACCCAGATCAGAGTCACCAGGACTGCGGTCACGATGACTGCCGGAACAAAGATCCCGGATACCTTGTCGGCGATCCTTGCGATGGGAGCTTTGGTGGCTGCGGCATCGCTGACCATCTGGATGATCTGGGAAAATGTGGTGTCTTCACCTACACGGGTTGCCCTGGCTTTGATGTATCCCGACTGGTTGATCGTTGCGGCATTGACCGTATCGTCAACCGTTTTGTCCACCGGTATGGATTCTCCGGTGAGTGCCGATTCATCAACAGCGGTGTTCCCTTCTATGATGACCCCGTCCACCGGTATGGATTCTCCGGGTTTTACCACGAAGATATCTCCGGTCATCACTTCGTCGATACCTACCTCAACCAGCTGTCCCTCTCTTTCCAGGACAGCGGTCTTTGGAGCCATTTTCATCAGATTTTTAAGGGCGTCCGTTGTCCTGCCCTTGGATAAGGATTCCAGAGTCTTGCCCACAGTGATCAGGGCGGGGATCATGGCGGCAGATTCAAAGTAAAGCTGATCATGGTAGAGTGCCATGACCTCCATGGAAGGCGCACCCTGGGTAACCAGATAGGTCATTTTCAGCAGGACGTAAATGGACCAGCCCAGAGAAACCCCGGATCCCAGAGCCACCAGAGTGTCCATATTCGGGGAGCGGTGGATCAGGGATCTGAAGCCGGAGGTAAAAAACCTGGCATTGATCAGCATGACTATGATAGCCAGAAGCATTTCGATTATGCCGAGGCCGATATGATTATGGACCAGGAAAAAAGGAACAGGCCACTCCAGCATCTTGTGCCCCATGGTAATGTACATAAGGATTACCAGAAAAAGCAAAGAAAGGAGAAGTCTTCTTTTCAGCCTGGGGGTTTCCCTGTCCACAAGAGCATCTTCCTCAGCAGCCAGCCTCGCGGAAGTTCCTGCGCCGTTTTTTGCTTCACCTTTAGGCTGAGCACCGTATCCGGCAGCCTCCACGGCCCGGATGATCTGCGACGGGTCCGCCGACCCCTCCACGGCCATGGAATTGGTCAGGAGAGAGACGGAAACACTGTCCACACCGGGGACTTTGGCCACCGCTTTCTCTACATGGGCCTGGCAGGCAGAGCAGGTCATGCCCGTTACAATATATTGATTCATGTTTTACCAACCTTTCCTGTCATCTCATCAGTTTCTGCAGGAGATGACATATTTCATCGACGGATTCATCCTTCCCGTCCCGGATGTCATTGGTCAGGCATCCCTTTATATGATTGGAGAGAAGAACCTTATTGAAACTGTTAAGAGCACTGGTAGCTGCCAACACCTGAATCAGGATATCGGGACAGTAGAGGTCTTCCTCCACCATTTTCTCGATTCCCCGAATCTGTCCCTCGACCCTTTTCAACCTGGCCAGGAGCTTTTTCTTCTCCCCGTCTTCCCTGAAGGTATGACGCTGTCCGCTGCAGCAGGAAGAATCTGTCATCCGGTCCCGGAAGCCGGAAGAGGAGACAGGATAGGGGCCTTTTTTCTTAAATTCATGATCAGTCATTTCAGGTTATACCTCCTTTCCTTACATTTATACCCCCTTGGGGTATATTTATATATTATACCCCAAGGGGGTATATGTCAAGTTCTGATTCACCATATATTTCTTACCTGCAGGCTGAAAGTATGATAATATAGATTATAAGATTTCCGGCTCCTCCAGACGGGAAAAAGAAACAAAAATCAATAACTCCGGGGAGATTTATCATGACTTATTTTACCCGTTTTTATCTCGATAATGAAAAGGATATCCTGGTGGTTCTGTTTCAGGATCTGGGCAGGCTTTTTTATCAGCTTGAAACACCCAATCATCACACCGGCAACCTGATCCGCAATCTGGCCGGACTATGTGACCTTCCTCTTTCTGAAAATGAGCAGGGTCTTCTGGTGATCAGGGGGGAAATACCCTGTTATATCGATGTGAATAATCAGGAAGTTTACGTCTTCCGCCTGGGTAAGATCAAGATGGCCAATATTTATCCTGACGGCAGGGTGGAGATGAAGGGGGCTATTCCGGCAATCTCCAAAACTCTAATGAGTCAGACCAGAGATTACCGCATGGATATGGCCAAGACCATCTTCAAAACCTATATTCCGAGGGAGTACAAATTCCGCAGTGACCTGCATACCCATATGAATGCAAACCTGTCACCGGATATCCTTATTGCCCTGGGTATTTACCATCAGCTTCGCTATCCTCTCTATTATGTGAAGAAACTGGACCTTCGCCTTACGGACAGGCAGCGGGATGCCCTCTCTGCGCAGAGGGAGAAGGTGGTCAGGCAGTTTGCTCACTCCGATCTTCAGGGGAAATACCTGGACCGGAAGATCAATGACAATACTTTTATCAATTTTGCAGACCTGATCCTTAACAATCTGGATAATGCCTCAGAGAATATTTCCAGGATCCGGACATCCCTGGTGATCATGAAGGACGGGCAGGCCGTTTTTACCAATCTGGAGAAGGTATACCTCTACCGCTATGTTTTCACCAAAGGTCAGGAAAGTGAAGAGAAAATCCCCCTGACCGGCATAGAGAGCATTCCGGAAAGTCAGGTGAAGGATGCTTTAAGACAGATGCTGAAAGACGGGGAAAACCCGGACTACCATCATAATTCTGTCTTCATGGACGCTCTTCTGTGGATAGCCAGAAGCTACCGGCGGAAAGGTATCTATTATACGGAGATATCCGATACCACACTGGTCAAGAAATACGAATCGGTTCATATGCTCAATGAGGTTCACAGGATCATGCCCCGGATCTACCGGGAAACCGGAGTTATGATCCGTTTTCTGGCCGCCATCCGCCGGATACCCCTCACCATAGTCAAAGATCAGATAACTCCTGAAAACTATCTGGCCCGGAACCTGAATGTCCTTCAGGCGGTTGCATGGGATCCCTATGTGGCAGGCTGTGATTTTGTGGGGGAGGAGATAAACGATATCAATACCCTGAAACCGGTCATCCGGGAGATTGTCCGCATTGCCCGCCGCATACCGGGTTTTGTCATCCGGATCCATGCGGGGGAAAATGACAGTCAGAAAGACAATATCGCTCACAGTATAGAGTGTGTCAGAGACTCCCTGGAAGAAGGGCAGTAGATGCCCAGGGTGAGACTGGGTCACGGCCTTTATACCTACAGTCTCCGTTCAGCCAAAGGAAAAAAGGTGCTGGAAGATCTGAAGAAATACCATATTGCCCTGGAATTCCAGCTGACATCCAATGTAAGGCTGAACAATCTGAACGCACTGAAGAATCATCCCTTAAGGCAATACATCAGGGCCGGAATCCCCTGTGTCCAGGGGACTGACGGGGCTGCCCTTTACGGGACGGACTCCATAGACGAGCAGCTTGCCCTGGAAAATATGTTGAATTTAAGTTCACAGGATATGCTGTGGATGAAATCTTCCGAAAACGAGATCATTGAGGCAGCCAGGATCGATTATTCCGTGAAAAAAAGAAATCTTGAACAGATGCTGGCGGGAAGGAGCCTGGAGGCATTTCTTCTGAAAAAAATGGATGAGACGGATCTCCGGGAAGGCCTGCACTTAAACAGAAGCAACAAATTGAATGCCTACACTGTGCTGAAAGAGAAGATAAAAGAGCTGCCCTGGAACCGTATGCCGGTAGTTCTATTAGGGGGAAGTTTCAACACTTCCAGAAGGTCGACCCGGACCACACCGGAAGGGATGAGGGAGATCGATCTGCTTCTGGATCATCTGGATCCTGAGGAAAGCTTCTTTGTGATCGGTCACAAGATGAGCGGATATGAGAAATATC
>CACZOS010000053.1 GCA_902782815.1 uncultured Lachnospiraceae bacterium
AAAAAATAAAGGGGGAGAGGGACGTCTATTATCTGGAGTATGACGAGATCTCCGACGCCGCCAAGGTGGCGATCATCTCCGTGGAGGATAAGAATTTCCCCAGCCACCGGGGTATTGATGTGGTGGGACTCGGCCGGTCTGTGATCCAGCTCATCATACACCGGGGCAGGATCACCATGGGCGGCAGCACCATCACCCAGCAGCTGGCAAGAAATGTCTTTCTGTCCTTTGAACAGACCTATTCCCGAAAAATCAAGGAAATCTTTTATGCCTCCCTGCTGGAACAGAAATACAGCAAGGAAGATATCCTGGAATTTTATCTCAACAATGTCTACTTTGCCAACGGTAATTATGGCATAGAGGCTGCTTCCAGGGCATATTTCCAGAAGTCCTGCAAGGACCTGACCATCTCCCAGACTGCTTTCTTGTGTGCTATCCCCAATAGTCCGGTCCGGTATGATCCCTATGATAATCCGGAGAATACCCTCAGGCGCAGGGACAGGATCCTGACCAAGATGTACGAGGAGGGATATCTGGACAAACCACAGTATGAAAAGTCTCTGAGGGAGGAGATTACTGTTTCTCCCAGAATGGAGAAGAGCTCCAACGACTATGCTGAAACCTATATTTTAAAATGTGCCACGGAAGCCCTGATGGAGGCAGACGGGTTTACCATCCGTACACGGTTTGATTCCAAAGAGGATAAGACAGCCTACCGGGAACAGTACGACGAGTGGTATTCCAGCTACCGGCAGAAACTCTACACCGCAGGTTACCGGATCTATACTTCCATCGACCAGGAAATCCAGGATCAGCTCCAGAGATCCATCTTTGACGAGCTGGGCGGATCCTTTATCGAAAAGACCGACGACGGTGTCTTTAAGGTTCAGGGGGCGGCAGTCTGCATTGACAACTCCTCCGGCAAGGTGACAGCCATCGTGGGCGGGCGTGAGCAGGATCAGGAAGGATATGGTCTCAACCGTGCCTATCAGTCTGAAAGACAGCCCGGCAGCGCCATCAAGCCCCTCGTGGTCTTTACTCCTGCATTTGAACAGGGATATACGCCGGATTCCATGGTGGATGACAGCCGGATGACCGGGGAGGATACCGTGAACAACGCCGGATACTCTTATTCAGGGACCATCACATTGCGTAAAGCTGTACAGAAATCCTCCAATGTGGTCACCTACCGCATGTATAAGGAAATGGGGGCCTCCGCCCTGCTCCGGTATCTGGAGGAGATGAATTTCGCGGGGCTGGATGAGAAGGATTACCGTTACGACACCACCTGTATCGGCGGTTTTACCAACGGCACTACCCCTCTGGAGATGGCTGCGGGCTATGCCACCCTGGCCAATAACGGGACTTACCGTAAGCCTACATGTATTGTGAAGATTACTGATGCAAAGGGAAATGATGTGGTCAGTGAGAGCGACTGTTCCCAGGCAAAGACCATCTATTCCAACCAGGCTTCCCGGATGATGACCAACGTGCTGGAGAGCTGTGTGACCAACTACGCCGGTACTGCTTCCAACTGCGGGCTGGATCAGGACATACCGGTGGCCTGCAAGACCGGAACCACCTCCAGTTACGTGGACGGATGGCTTTGCGGATACAGCCCTTATTTTACCACCGCTGTATGGGTGGGCATGGATGTTTATAAGAGTGTGGACAATCTGAAGGGGAATACTTACCCTGCCTATATCTGGACGGATTTCATGAATAAGATCCACGAAAATATCACCCGGGATCCGGATCTGGAAGAGGATTTCGGCTCTTATCTGGGATATGACGAACCGGAAACCCGGACTACGGAGAATACCACCACAGAGGAGGAACCTACGGAGGAGGAAGAACCCACGGAACCCACCGGGACCACGGAACCCACCGGACCTACGGATCCGGCTTACCAGGATCCCGATTCCGTTGAGATTCCGGATTACGACCTGCCTTCCGGAGATTCCGGTGGGGGAGCTCAGGAGCCGGATGATTCCTATGATGAGGAGAATTCAGATTCAGAGGAGAATGATGATCCTGTTTCGGGAGAAGACAGTTTTGTGATCAGCCCATGACCATAAACAGCCGAAAAAGGAAACTTTTTTTGGGGAAAAAAGGAATTATGGGGAAATCAACACTTTAATACTGTGAAGAGATGTGATAGAATGGTTCAGAATAGAAGAGAATTATCTATACGGGGAGGAAAGGAAAATGTACAAGATCAAAAAGGCAGAGCAATTATCTGCTAACAGTTATCTGATGGATGTTGAAGCGCCTCGTGTCGCAAAACATTGTCAGCCGGGCCAGTTTGTTATCGTGAAAATGGATGAAAAAGGAGAGAGGATTCCTTTGACCATCTGCGATTATGACAGGAATAAAGGAACGGTTACCATCGTTTTTCAGCCGGTGGGTGCTTCCACACAGAAATTTGTCCATCTGGGCCAGGGAGACTCTTTCCGCGACTTCACCGGACCTTTGGGATGTCCTTCCGAACTGCTTGAGGAAGATACGGAAGCACTGAAGGAGAAAAAGATCCTCTTTGTGGGAGGCGGCGTCGGCGCGGCCCCCATCTATCCCCAGGTCAAATGGATGCATGAACATGGTGTTGGCGTGGATGTCATCATCGGTGCCAAGACCAAAGATCTTCTTATCCTTGAGGAGGAGATGAAAGCGGTGGCGGAGAATTATTATCCCTGCACCGATGACGGCTCTTACGGATTCGGCGGAATGGTTACCGCCAGGATGGAAGAATTGGCCGCCGAGGGAAAACAGTACGATGTATGTGTGATCATCGGCCCCATGATCATGATGAAATTCGGTGTCCTGACTGCCAAAAAGATCGGTATACCCCAGTGTATCGTCAGCATGAATCCGATCATGGTGGACGGGACAGGCATGTGCGGTGCCTGCCGTGTGCTTGTGGACGGGAAAGTGAAGTTTGCCTGTGTGGACGGACCGGAATTTGACGGTTACGGAGTAGATTTTGACAGTGCCATGAAGAGGCAGACTATGTACAAGGATAAGGAACAGAGAAAACTGCTTAAGCTGCAGGAAGGGGACACCCATCATGGCGGATGCGGACAGTGCGGAGGTGAAGAATAATGGCACAGGATATGATGAAGAGAATCCCTGTCAGGGAACAGGATCCAAAGGTACGTGCGACAAATTTCGAGGAGGTCTGTTACGGGTATAACGAAGAAGAAGCCCGGGCGGAAGCTCTCCGCTGCCTCACCTGCAAGAAGGCAAAATGTATAGAAGGATGTCCGGTAAATATCAATATTCCGGCTTTTATCAATGAAATCAAGGAAGGCAATATTGAGGCGGCCTACAACGTGATCGGGGAGTCTTCCTCCCTGCCGGCCATCTGCGGCCGTGTCTGTCCCCAGGAATCCCAGTGTGAGAGCAAGTGTATCCGGGGAATAAAGGGAGAGCCTGTTTCCATCGGTAAGCTGGAGAGATTTGTGGCCGATTATGCCCTGGAAAACGATATCATGCCCAAAAAGGCAGAAACCTCCAACGGGCATAAGGTAGCTGTCATCGGGTCGGGCCCTGCCGGGCTGACCTGTGCCGGCGATCTGGCAAAACTGGGTTATGACGTGACGGTATTTGAAGCCCTCCACGAGCTGGGCGGCGTTCTTGCCTACGGTATTCCGGAGTTTCGTCTTCCCAAAAATAAAGTGGTAAAAAAAGAGATCGACAAAGTTAAAGAACTGGGCGTCAAATTTGAAACCAACGTGGTGATCGGCAAGTCCACCACCGTGGATCAGCTCATGGAAGATGAAGGGTTTGAGGCAGTATTCATCGGATCAGGTGCCGGTCTTCCCATGTTTATGGGAATCCCGGGGGAGACGGCAAACGGATGTATGTCTGCCAATGAATACCTGACCAGAAGCAACCTTATGCACGCCTATGATGACGATTATGATACCCCCATCGCAACCGGGAAAAAGGTGGCTGTCGTGGGAGGCGGAAATGTGGCCATGGACGCCGCGAGGACAGCTCTGCGTCTGGGTGCGGAAGTACATATCGTTTACCGCCGGTCCGAGGCTGAGCTTCCTGCAAGAGCCGAGGAAGTGGAACATGCCAAGGAGGAGGGAGTCATCTTCAATCTTCTCCAGAACCCCACCGAAATCCTGGTGGACGATAAAGGCTGGGTCCGGGGTATCCGCGTGATCAAGATGGAACTTGGCGAGCCGGATGCTTCCGGAAGGAGACGCCCTGTGGAGATCCCGGGCTCCGAGTATGAGATCGAGGTGGATACGGTGATCATGTCCCTGGGCACATCCCCCAATCCCCTGATTTCTTCCACCACAAAAGGGCTGGAAGTAAACCGGAGAAAATGTATCGTGGCGGACGAGGAGAACGGAAAGACTTCCAAGGCCATGGTATACGCCGGCGGTGACGCCGTCACCGGTGCGGCCACGGTCATCCTCGCCATGGGAGCGGGAAAGGCGGCCGCAAAGGGAATTCATGAAATGTTTTCCGAACAATAAGAGAGATCGGAGTGACTTTTTGATTTAGAGGACAGACGGATCTTTATATTTGGGGAATGCACATGAAGAGAGAAGTCTATGACCAGTCAACCTGTCTGGTGAGTCAGATTGCTTATCAATATTATATCGAGGAGAAAAAAACTTCGGAGATCGCAGAGCAGTTTGAACTGTCTCCCTCCACGGTGTCCAGGGTACTGAAAAGGGCAAGAAAGGAAGGGATCATCGAGATCCGCCTTGCCCAGCCCTACCTGGAATGCAATCAGATGGAGAGGTATCTGGAGGAGAGATTTCAGCTGAGGAATGTCTGCATCGTCCCCTTAAATAAACCGGAGGAAGAACTGCAGGATAACAATGTGAAGAAACAGGTGGCCCTGGAGGCAGCCAGATATGTGCAGAGGATCATTCGGGATGATGACGTTCTGGGTCTTGCCTGGGGCGGGACCATGTACCATCTGATCCAGTACCTTAATCCCTGCAGAAAGGTGAGGGCAAGCATCGTAACCATGCATGGAAGCATAGCCAACTGTCACGAGGCTCTGGAGGTACAGACCCTGGTAGACCGGGCAGCCATGGCTTTCGGAGGGGAAAAGGTCTCTCTTGAGCACCCGGGTCTTTACGACACTCCCGAGGAATACCGTAAGATCGCTTCTTCGGAGGAATGCCGGAACATTTTTGAGATGTATGAGAAGATCGACATCGCTGTTACCGGTGTGGGCACCATGTATCCTGAGAATGATTCCCTTCTGGTCAAAACAGGTTATCTGACCACAGAGGAGGTAGAAGCCCTGGAAGAAGAAAAGGTGACCAGTGACCTTATGCTCCATTTTATTCGGGAGGACGGGTCCGAATGCCGCCACCCCATAAAAGAAAGGACTCTTTCCATCAGCCTGGATACCTACCGCAGGATACCCTGCAAGATCCTGGCGGCTTCGGGATCCGGGAAAGCCCATTCCGTTTTATCCCTCCTGAAAGGGAATTACGTCGATGTGCTGATCATCGATTATCATCTTGCCCAAAAACTAATCGGATTTTTGGATGAATAAAACAACAGTAAACGATTTAACCGGGACCGGATCTCCGCTGGAGGATCCGGTCTTTTTTCTGTATAGAAGCCTTTATAACTGCGGAATTCTGAATTGAGTGAATATTTATTGAAATTTTTTTCTATATTTTCAATTTTTTAATTCCAGATATAATAAAATCAGATATTGATTCGCAATAATTATGCAGATCAATGTGTTTTTGTCATTTTTAACATTAAGAGAATGGAGGTAGAATATGTTTATTGATCCTATCGTTGTACAGTACCCTGAAGCTTTAGATCCGGAAGGTTTTGTTATTGCCACCTATTATTGTGCCACACCGAGGGACGTCAACGGCTTAAAGTTCGGTGCCGCCCTTGCCGTGGAGCAGTCCTGCGGTACCTGGTTAAAGGTTCCCGGTGAGACTGAAGAAGTCAGGGCAAGAGCCATCGCCCGTGTTATCGGTGTCTATGAAGCGCCCGCTTATCAGATCGGTGTTCCGGAGGGAGTTACCGAGAGACATTTCATTATCCGTATCGCCTTCCCCAAGGGGAACCTGGGACCCTCCGCAGCCATGCTTCTCAGCACGGTTATCGGTAATATCTCCAGTTCGGGAAAGGTAAAATTACTTGATCTTGAATTCCCGAAATCCTATCTTGAACTCTACAAAGGACCCAAATTCGGTATCCCGGGTATCCGTGATCTTCTGGGCGTTTATGACAGACCTCTGCTTAACAACATGATCAAACCCTGCGTGGGTCTCGATCCCCAGATGACCGCCAAACTGGCCTATGAGGCAGCTGTGGGCGGCGTGGATATCATCAAGGATGACGAGCTGGTCGCCAGCCCCTATTTCTGCCCTCTGGAAGACAGAGTAAAGGCAGTTATGCCTGCGGTTAAGGAAGCGGATAAGGTTAAAGGCGAGAAGACATTATTTGCCTTCAACATCACAGACAGGACTGAGAACTTAAAGAAGAACGCCATGACAGTAATCGAGAATGGCGGTAATGCATTGCTGGTCAACTACAATACCATCGGACTTGACGCTGCCAGAATGCTGGCGGATGATCCGGATATCGATGTTCCGATCCTTGCTCATTCCGATTATACCGGCGCTGTATATGAGTCCGAATGGTCCGGCCTCAGTGTGAACCTCATCGGTGCGACACTTCCGAGGCTTTGCGGTCTTGATATGATCATCGCCCTTACACCTTACGGCAAATTCCCCATGTCCATGGATTCCTTTGTATCCGCAGGATACAAGATGACAGCTCCTCTGGGCCATATCAAACCTGTATTTGCTATGCCGGGCGGAGGTACAACCCAGGGTCATATCGAAGACGTGATCAACAAGTTCGGTAAAGACGTCATGATCGCTGCAGGCGGTGCTGTTCACGGCCATCCCATGGGAGCCATCGCAGGTGCCAAGGCCTTCCGTCAGGGTATTGATGCCGTTATGGCAGGCAAGACCTTAAGAGAAGCGGAGAAGGATAATCCTGAACTCAAGGCTGCCCTTGACGCATGGGGAGTATACGGTGAAGCCAAAGCTACACAGAACTACGATCTTAAATCCAAATTCTAATCTTCAATATTCCGGGGGAATCGTCTGCGACGATTCCCCTCATTCCCCTTATCAATAAATGAACGTTCACATATATTAAATGATCAAAGGAGGTTAATTATGCGTTATTTCTTTGGACTTGACCTGGGTACCGGTGGAATCAAAGCCGTTCTTTTTGATGAATTCGGTAAAGAGATTGCATCCGATGTGAAAGAGTACCCTCTTTATCAGCCCTATAACGGCTGGTCAGAGCAGGATCCTGAAGACTGGTTCAACTATTCCGTAGTCGCTATCAAAAATGTTATGGAGAAATCCGGAGTAGCCAAGGAAGATGTGCTGGGTATCGGTTTTTCCGGTCAGATGATGGGGCTTACCCTTCTGGACAAAAACTGTAAGCCTCTCCGCAGAGCTATTCTCTGGAATGACCAGAGAACAGGGGAAGCAACCGAAGCCATGGCCAAGAAGATCGGGGCCGACAGATTCCTGGCAGTAACCTGCAATCCTCCCAGAGAGGGCCTTACCGCTGCAAAACTCTACTGGGTTGAGATGAATGAGCCTGAGGTTTTTGCCCAGGTGGAACATATCCTTCTTCCCAAAGACTATCTGCGTTTCCGTCTCACCGGTGATTTTGCCGCAGAGATGTCCGACGCTTCCGCAACACAGTTCCTGGATACTCCCAAACGCTGCTGGTCTGAGGAGATGATGGATGGTCTTAATATTAAACCCTCCATGCTGGGAAAACTCTATGAATCCTGTGAAGTGACCGGCACGCTCCTTCCCGAGGTGGCAGAAGCGGTCGGCTTATTACCCGGCACAGTAGTCGTCGGCGGAGCAGGCGATAACGCCGCAGCTTCCGTAGGAACCGGCGTTGTTGCAGAAGGAAGAGCCTTCACCACTGTCGGTACTTCCGGCGTTGTATTTGCTTACACAGACAAACCCACCATGGACCCCACCGGAGGAGTCTATACTTTCTGTACCGCAGTTCCGAACGCATGGCATATGATGGGCCTGGTCAACTCGGCAGGTTTCTCTGTAAAATGGTGGCGTAATACCTTCCTTCCGGATGATGAGGATTATCTTGAGATCGACAAACTGGTTGATTCCTCCCCCATCGGCGCCAACAAGCTGATCTACCTCCCCTATCTTATGGGTGAGGCATCCCCTTACTGGGATGTTAATGCAAGAGGCGGATTCTTTGGTCTTTCCTCCATCCATACCAAAGCGGATATGACCCGTGCGGTTATGGAAGGTGTCACCTATGGTCTGAATGACTCCATGAAGAAATATCGTGATTTCGGTGTGGACATCAAGACCATGAGGATGTGCGGCGGCGGCTCCAAAGCCCCCATCTGGAGACAGATGATGGCAGACATCTACGGTATTCCCGTTCAGATCCCGGCCGGTTCTTCCGAGAATGCCGCAGCACTGGGCGCAGCTATCCTGGCAATGGTTGGCGCAGGAGTTTACAAGACTGTTCCGGAAGCCTGTGACAAACTGGTCAAACTTCGTGACGAGATGGTTATGCCGGTTCCTGAAAATGTACAGGAATATGCTAAATATAACGGTGTTTACCGCAAGATCTACTCCGCCATCAAACCGATCAATGACGAACTTGCAACACTTTGATCCTTTGGGATTGAAGATATCCTGATCAATAATAGCTGAGTTTTGAATAGTTCGGTACCTGAAAGGGTATCGGACTATTCTCAATATAATAAGCGTATATGGTATAACCTGAGAGGAGATGAATATTTTGGATAAACATCTGCTGGAATATTCAATCGATGAACTGGCCCATGGCCGGTTCTCCTGCAGCTGCGGAAAAGAGCATTATATCGGGATCGAGCATATTGCCATCGGCAAAGGAGCAGTGGAAAGACTGCCGGAATTCCTGGCCGACCAGAATCTGAAGACCGGGGGAAAACTGCAGAAGACAGATAAGATCTACCTGGTGGCAGATGTCAATACCTGGAAGGTTGCCGGAGAGAGGGTCTACGATCTGATCCGGAAGGCAGGCTATCCGGTTGACAGGTTTATCTTCCCATATGAGAAGATGCACACGGAAGAATCCCACATCAAGGAACTCCAGGATGTGGTTCCGGAAGAGATCAGCCTGATGGTTGCTGTAGGTTCCGGGACTATCAACGATATCACCAGATATATTTCTTTCCATAAAAATATCCCGTATTACATCGTGGGAACAGCTCCCTCCATGGACGGGTATGCCTCCGATGTTTCCCCCGTGATCATCGATAAGCTGAAAAGAAGCCTTCCTGCTCATTGTGCCAGCGGGATCATCGGAGATACTGATATCCTCGCCACCGCACCGGACAAAATGGTGGCAGCCGGGGTGGGAGATATTCTTGCCAAGTTTCTGGATACCAATGACTGGAGAATGTCCCATATTCTCAACGGGGAGTCCTACTGTGACGAGGTGGCTCAGATCATGATGGATTCCACGGAGAGGGTGGTTGCCAATATCGATGGTCTGGTGAGAAGAGATTCCGATGCCATGCAGTATCTGATGGAGTCTCTGGTCATGTGCGGTATTGCCATGTCCTTTGTGGGAAGTTCCAGGCCCGGATCGGCAGCCGAACATTCCATGGCCCATGTCATGGAGATGCTTTCCCTGCTGGGAGGTGACTACGGGGAACTGCACGGAACCTGTGTGGGTATGGCGACCTGTGTGATCACCAGGATGTATGAACTGTTCCTGGACCGGCTCCCCATCGATTACGACAAGGCCGGGCAGCACGCCGAGGCCTTTGATTACGATTCCTGGGTGGCAGAGATGCGCCGAATCTACACTTCCGCCGCCGACCCTGTGATCAAACTCTATGATAAGGAAAAGAGAAATGATCCGGAAAATGTGAAGGCAAGGATAGCCCGGATCAAAGAGAATGAAGCGGAAATCCTTTCCCTGATCAGAGAGACCGTGGACAAGTCAAAGAGAGCGGAATCCTGTATCAAAGCCTTAAACGGATGGACAAGCCCGGTGGAATTCGGTTTCAGCAAGGAACATATGCGGGACATCATGCTTTGTTCCAAAGAACAGAGAGACCGTTATGCTGCCCTCCAGTTCTTCTATGAACTGGGTCAGCTGGAAGAGATCACAGACGATTTATTGAATCAATATTATGAAGAGGTATAAGAAATGACATTACCCAAAGAAGAAGCGTTAAAAGGAGTTAAGCTGTTCGTTCTGGACATGGACGGGACAGTTTACATCAGCAATGACCTGATCGATGGTTCCCTGGATTTCATCCGAAAAGTGGAAGAGGATCCTGACCGGGATTACATCTTTTTTACCAACAATGCCTCCAGAGTTCCTTCCGTCTATGTGGAAAAGCTTGCCAAACTGGGGATATTTGTGGATGAGAGCAAAGTGGTGACTGCAGGTGATGTCTGTGCCGAATTCCTTATGGTCAATTATCCCGGAGCCAGGATCTTCCTGAACGGGACCCCTCTGCTGGAGGATAACTGGAGGAAAAAGGGACTCAATCTGGTGGAAGAAGATCCGGATGTGTGCGTGCAGAGTTTTGACACCACACTGACCTACCACAAGCTGGACAGGATCTGCCATTATATCCGCAACGGTGTTCCCTTCATCGCCACCCATATGGATACCAACTGTCCTACAGATTACGGCTTTATGCCTGACTGCGGAGCCATGTGCACCCTGATCACCGATTCCACCGGTGTCAAACCCAGATTTCTGGGCAAACCCTGGAAAGAGACGGTGGATATGATCACGGAGATCACCGGCTACAAACCGGAAGAGATGGCATTCGTGGGTGACCGTCTGTACACGGATGTCAGGACGGGAGTGGACAACGGATGCAAGGGCTTTCTGGTCCTTACCGGTGAGGCGGACATGCAGACGGTGGCAGAATCGGATGTTGTCCCGACCTGCATCTATGACTCCCTCTATGAGATGTCCAAATATCTGTAAATACTTTATCCCGGTGGCTTTTTGTCACCGGGATTTTTCTGTTTTGGGGGATTTTTATAAATTAATAAACATTCAGGTCATAAAAATATCTGTCAAATACAGAAAAATATCCGGAATAGTATTGAAATAATTTTCAATATGGTATTATTGCACAAAAAAGATATAATTATTATATAAGTTAGTGCATAATGCATACACAAAAGAACGAGTTAATTTATTATTTAAAGGAGGTTGTTTATGGAAAAGAAATATGTAGTTGGTATTGACTGCGGTACTACCAGTTCAAAGACGGTTGTCTTTGACTTTGAAGGAAATCAGATCGGTGTAGGCCAGCATCTTAATCCCCTTACCTATCCCAGCCAGGGCCGTGTGGAATGTGACGGTCCGGCCATGATCGAGAATCTCTATCGTACTACCAGAGATGCCCTGGAAGACGCCAGGATCGATCCGGAAGAGATCGCTGCCATCAGCTGTACCATGTTCCGCTGTACAGCCATCACCCGTGACAAGGACGGCGGATTTACCACACCCATCATCATCTGGCAGGACCTCCGTGGTGTCGAGATGGTTCCCGAGATGGATCAGATGCTTCAGGATGCCGGTCTTTCCGCAGATGATCTCTATGATATGTCCGGTATGCCTCTGGCAGGCACCTATCCTCTGGCTAAACTTCTCTGGGTAAAGAAATACAATCCCGAAGCATATGAGAATGCAACCAGGATCCATACCATGATGGGTCTTCTGAATAAGGCATACGGCGCAGATGACTATTATGATGATTACAGTGATACTCCCTGGATCCAGTTATGCGGTGAGGACTTCCATTACAGCCAGAAACTCTGCGACGCATTCGGCATTGATCCCAACAAGCTGGCTCCTCTGGCTCAGACCGGAACAAAAATCGGTGAAGTGACTCCCGAGGTTGCCTACAAGACCGGCCTCGCTGTAGGAACACCCCTTATCATGGGTACCGGCGACCAGCAGATCGCCTGCCTGGGCTGCGGCTGTGTTGATGAAGGTATCGGTTTTGCCTGCGGCGGAACAGCAGGAATCACAGCCGGCAAGTCCATGAAGATCCTCCGTGACCCCGACAGAAAATGTTACGTACTGGGTACTCCGGACGGCGCATACGTTATGGAAGGCCAGTCCAACTCTGCTGCTTCCGCATTCAAGTGGTTTAAGGATACTATCGCTCACGGTGAGTCCATGGCTGCGGTTCATACCCACGGAAATCCCTATGATATCCTGACCCATGCCGCCAGATATTCCAAACCCGGCGCTAACGGCGTGTTCTTCCTTCCCTACATGCAGGGTGCCAACACTCCCAACTATGACCTGAATGCCCGTGGTACCTACACCGGCATGACCCTTGCCACCACCCGTGAAGATATTATCCGTGCCACCATGGAAGGTATTGTATTTGACCTTAAGGATATGCTTCTTGCCATGCTTGACGCGAAGGTACCTCCTTTCAATACCGTACGTATCACAGGCGGTATCGCTGTTTCCGAAATCTGGAACCAGATGCAGGCAGATATCTATAACTGGAATGTGGAGACCGTGGCAGTCAGTGAAGCTACCGCTCTGGGCTGTGCTCTGGTTGCCGCAGTCGGCGCCGGAATTTACCCGACCTACAAAGATGCAGTAAACAAGATGGTCAAGGTTGTCAAGAGATATACACCGAATCCGGATAATGTTCCGGTCTATGAGGACGCGTTTAAAGTATGGAGGCAGATCTTCAGGGATCTCCATCAGAATTCCACCCAGATGATCGCGGATTTCCAGGATAAATACAGATAAAAGATAAATCCCAACATCAATCAGACATTCACTGCCAGTATGAATCCATAATTCAAGAGTGATGTTAGTATCGAAGAAGTATTATGCTCTTTCCGGACAGACTGCAGTATAATACTTCTTCTTAGTTTTACCCAAACAGATAGGAATGGAGGTATGTAACAATGTATGACATTATCGTGATCGGAGGCGGTGTTACCGGTACGTGTATCGCCAGAGAACTTTCAAAATATCAGGTGAAAATGTGCCTGATCGAGAAGGGGGACGACGTGGCTTCCGGAACATCCAAGGCGAACAGCGGTGTTATCCACTCCGGTTTTGACGCTAAGCCGGGAACATTGATGGCCAAACTGAATGTGCGAGGCAATGAACTCTTATATAAACTTGCTCCCCAGCTTGATTTCCCGGTTAAACAGAACGGCGCTCTGGTTGTCTGTACCGATCCCGCCCAGAGAGGAGACCTGGACAGACTTCTGGATCAGGCTCATAAGAACGGGGTTCCGGGTGTCCGGATCATAGAGAAAGAGGAAGTACTGGCCATGGAGCCCAACCTTACTCCCAACAC
>CACZOS010000054.1 GCA_902782815.1 uncultured Lachnospiraceae bacterium
TACCCTCTGACGAACGGTATGGATACCCTCTGGCTGGCAGAAGGTCAGAAATTGTATGAGTGCCAGACCGGAAGGATCCCATTTGATAAGGAGAATGTAACGGGTATTGTGGTGGAAAACCGTCAACGCAAAGGTTTGTATGGAATCAAGAATCTGGGCCTTGCAGAATGGCGGGGTATGTTTCCGGACGGAACCATACGGGAAATCGGGCAGAACCAGGCTATGCCCATCTGGAACGGGATGCGGATTCGCTTTGAACTGGGGGAGGATTGGTTCCTTCGGCTGAGATCATCGGAAGGACTTTCCGCTCCCGGGATGGAAGAAGACTCCGGGACAGACGGACCGGATAAAAAAGATGTGGCCTGCCCTGAACCGACAGATGACAGATAGAGAGGATGTAGAGATATGAGTAGTATTGATATGATTGATCCTTTGGAGACGATGCCGCCTGCAAAAAAAAGTATGGTTATTTTTTTCCTGGTGGATACTTCCACCAGCATGGCGGGGAGCAAGCTGGAATCCCTCAATAAGGTTATGGGAGATGTACTCCCGGAACTTATCGGTGTGGGGGAGGCCGGTACTGATGTTAAGATTGCAGTGTTATCCTTCTCCTCAGGCTGTGAGTGGATCACTCCGGAACCGGTACTCATAGAAGAATACCAGAGATGGGAGAACCTTACGGCGGATGGAGTGACAGACCTGGGGGAAGCCTGTGAAGAATTGTGCAGCAGGCTGTCAAGGAAGAGCTTTCTAAGCTCCCCATCCCTTTCTTATGCACCGGTTATTTTCCTGATTACCGACGGATATCCCACAGATAACTATAAAAAGGGATTTGAACTGTTAAAAGAGAACCGTTGGTTTAAGTACGGGCTGAAGATTGCCCTGGCTATCGGTTCCAACGTGGACATGGAAGTGCTTGAAGAATTTACGGAGGACGAAGAACTGGTGCTTCAGGCCTATGGTGCGGACATGTTAAAGAAACTGGTGCGGGAGATCGCTGTTACCTCTTCCAAAATCGGAAGCGCAAGTATGACACTGACGGAAGCTGAAGGTACGGAGCGCAGCCTGGAGGATGTGGCAGGAACCAAGAAAGAAGCCATGGTGGAAGCGGTCCAGGAGATGAAACAGGATATTCTGGGCGTGGAAGACCTGACGGATCTTGAGGACATGGATATTGAATTTGATGAGGGATGGTAGGATGATAAAAGGCATTCATACTACAGTGATCGGGGACAGCCACATCCGGAGACATGTGGTCTGCCAGGACAGCTCCGGTGTTTTTGTGGACGAGGAGTTCGGGATCGCCGTAGTGGCTGACGGCCACGGAAGTGCCAAACATTTCCGCTCTGATGTGGGATCCAGATTTGCCGTGAAGATTTCTATTGAGCTTTTGAAAAAATATATGAGACAGGCAGACTTCAAAAACCAGTTCAGACAGTATCCGGATTTTATCCTTCAGCAGATGGAGAAACAGATTCTCATGAAATGGCGGGAAGCCGTGGAAGAGTATCACAAGGAGAACCCTCTGTCGGAGGATGAAAGAGCTCTTATCTCAGAAGAGGAAAGAGCAAGGACCAGGATTCCGGTAATCTATGGCAGCACGGTTTTGATTGCCGTCATGGCGGATGGATTTTCCTATGGTATGTTGCTGGGAGACGGTGGGTTTGTGGTGCTTTCCCGGAATGGAAGGATCTCCATTCCTGTGGAGGATCCCAATTCCCATGCGAACTACACTTCTTCTCTATGTAATACCAACGCATTTTTATATTTCCAGCATTGGTATTCAGAAGAGGAGATAACAGCCATGTTCGTATCCACGGACGGTTTGTTCAAGTCTTTTGCCAGCGAGGAGGATTTTCTGAAATATCACGGCCTGATCACTCAGATGCTGGGAGACCCCGAAAAGGCCAGGATAAGCCTGAAACGAAATTTTGAAAAGAGGACCCGGGAGGGCAGCGGGGACGATATTTCTATTGCCCTGATTTACCGGGAAGGATCCGAACAGGATGATGATTAATTACTTGTAGGAGGAAGATACCATGAAAAAGACAGCAAGTGTGATTCTTGCCAAATGTAATCA
>CACZOS010000055.1 GCA_902782815.1 uncultured Lachnospiraceae bacterium
CCTTTTCCGCATCGGTTTTCTCCCGGTGCCGGATGTGGCTGAGAGCCTCTTCCACCAGACATTCCGTATCCTGACGGGGGATCAGGACTCTTTCGTCCACCCGGAAGGAAAAACCCATGAATTCACAGCTGCCCAGCAAATACTGAAGAGGATAATGGTCTTCCCTTTTCATCAGGATCTTCTCCAGAGCCTGAATCCTCTCCGGAGGGATCTTCTCCCCGGGATCCGCGTAGTAATCCTCCCTGGAGACAGACAGTATCTCCTCCATGATCAGCCAGGTTTCGTAAGGGGCGGATTCAATGCCTGCACCTTCCAGACGTCCGCATATCAGTCCCCGCGCTTCTTCCCGTGTCATCAGTCCTCGATCTCCCCGTTTCTCATAGCCTCCTGATAAGCCTTCCAGTCAAAAATACTGTCCACTGAAGTGATGGCCACTTCAATCATATCAAGATCAGGCTCCTTGGTGGTAAGGTACTGGAGACACAGACCAGGCCTGCTCAAAACCGACACCAGCCGGTTATCGCTCCTGCCTGCCAGCCGGATAAATTCAAAGGATATCCCTGCCACAAGAGGAATCAGAAGGATCCTGCAGATAAAACGGAGCCACAGGGTATCCACCCGGATAAAAAGGAAGACCAGAATACTGATGATCATCACGATCAGCAGAAAACTGGTACCGCATCTTTTGTGAAGGCGGGAATGTTTTTTCACATTTTCAGGAGTAAGAGGCTCCCCGCTTTCAAGGCAGTTGATGGTCTTGTGCTCTGCCCCGTGGTACATGAAGACTCTCCGGATCTCCTCGGTCCTGGAGACGGCCCAGACATAGAGGAGAAAGATGCTCACACGGATCAGCCCTTCGATCAGTGTCCTTATAGTATAAGAATGGATCACTTTCTTCAGCAATTCGGAAAGGAAGAAGGGAAGCAGCATGAAAATGGCCACCGCCAGGATCAGGGAGACCACCAGGGTGAACCCCATGATGATCCCGTCACTTTTGTCCCCGAATACCCTGCCTGCCAGCTTTTCCAGACCGTCAGGTTCGGTTTCCTCCTCCAGAAAGAATTCGGAGGAAAACATGAGGGTCTTCATGCCGATATACATGGATTCCCCGAAAGAACAGATTCCCCTCAGGATGGGCAGGCCCAGAATGGGATACCTCTTGGTGACAGACCGGTAGCTGTCTGTCTTTACTTCGATTTCATGATCCGGCTTACGCACAGCCACGGCGTACTGATCTTCATTTTTCATCATTACCCCTTCCATGACTGCCTGTCCGCCAATACTCGTCCTTTTCAAAATAATCCTCCCTGAAACAATTTAGGCGACGAGACCTACACCACAGCCCTAGCACTGTGATCCAAGTCCCGTCGCCTAAGCAAAACCGACAGGTTTTTAGTTCTGAGTCATACCATACTTACGGTTGAACTTATCAATACGTCCACGAGCCTTAACAGATTTCTGTGTGCCTGTGTAGAATGAATGACATTTGGAACAGATTTCCACGTGGATATCTGACTTTGTGGAACCGACTACAAACTCGTTGCCACAGTTGCAAACAACCTTTGCCTGATAATACTTCGGATGGATTCCTTCGCGCATCTTTCTCACCTCTCTACCCTGTAAACTATTCTGCCGGCGCTGACCGGCATACCATTGATGCCTGATTCATCTATCAAAGATGATATTCATCATAATCTCTTTGTTTCAAACAGCTTTCACATTATATCACAGAAAAATTGGCAGTGCAAGGAAAAAATGATTTATTTTTTCAGTTCCGCTTGAAGACGATGTCTCCGGCCCATTTCATGTTGATCTCCATAAAACGGTCACCCGGTCTTCTGCCTATCCTGCTGCTGTATCTGTGCTCAGCGTCCCGGTAGTATTCCTGGCTCACCGGAATCCTGCCTATCCCCTTTTTCTCAAAGAAAAGCATAAAATAATACTGGTTTCCCTGGTAATCAAAGAGGATATCCAGCAGATTATCATCCTTGATCTCCTTCTCCAGCTGCTTCAGGTGCTCGATCTTCATGAATTCCACGATCCGGTCATCCAGAAGGTTGTCCGCGATCAGGATCTTCTCCTTAAGGTCGTTGAGGCTGGTGACGATCCTCTTCTGGCCTGCATCCACCTTCTCCCACATGGCCAGGGATTTCTCCGTATTCTCTGTCCGCTCGGGGGTAAGGTAAAAAAGCAGTTTCTTCTTGGTATCCACATACACGCTCTCATAGGTAAGGGGAGCGGTGAGCCCGCAGGCGTCACATTTAAATACGAAGAGCTTATTGAGCAGGACCTTCTCCTTAAGTTCCGGTTTCTCCGTGACATTGATCACCGAATATCTGTCACACAGATGCACCTTCCCGCATCTGGGACAGGCCAGTTCTTCTCTCGTAAATTTAGTCAGCTTATCCATCATGTCCTCCCAGTCCTCATCCGGAGATAAATTTTGTTCCGGTTTATTGTCAACCTTAATATAAGGAAGTAAGTTGACAATATTTTTCTCCTCGGTTATAATCCCCCTGGAACAATACGCCCTTCTGCCCCTGCCGGGGTCGGTTCCGTCCGGTCCGCATTAATAGCATCATAACATATATCGCGGAAAAATCAATCAGTAAGGAGAAGCAAAATGAAGGAAAAAAACAGAATTTCAGTCAGTCAGATCACATTAACGGCTCTCATGGCCGCACTGCTTTGTGTAACGGGCCCGTTAAGCCTGCCCATCCCCATAAGCCCCGTGCCCTTAAGTCTTGCCACCATGGCTGTCTGTCTTTCAGCCTGTATCCTGGGATGGAAGCTTGGAACCATGAGTGTCCTGATCTACCTGCTGATGGGATTCTGCGGCCTCCCTGTTTTTTCTAATTTCAGCGGTGGTCCGGCCAAACTGGCAGGCCCCACAGGAGGCTATCTCCTGGGATATCTCTTCCTCGCCCTGATCTCAGGATGGTTCTTTTCCCGTTTTTCTCATCCGACCCTCAGTATGGCAGGCATGATCCTGGGTACGGCGGTGTGTTATCTCTTTGGTACTTTATGGCTCTGCTTCCAGGCAGGTTTGAGCCTCAGGCAGGGTCTTATCATGGGGGTCATCCCCTATATCCCGGGGGACCTGGTAAAAATGCTCCTGGTCCTCTATCTGGGGCCGGCCATAAACAAAGGGCTCCTGTCCTCCGGTATAATGCCTCAGGAAAAAGAACCGGATCATTAAATCATGATGGGATATCTCAGAAAACTGTGTTATAATGGGTCATAAGTTTTAATCATAGATTAGGAGAATGATCCATGGGAAAGAAGAAATATTTCTTTTTTGATATCGACGGAACCCTAACGGATCGGTCCACGGGGAAAGTTGTTCCTTCAGCTGCCCTGGCTGTCCGCAAACTGAAGGAAGCCGGCCGTTTCGTGGCCATCGCCACAGGACGGGCACACTATAAAGCGGAAAAATTCCGTAAGGACAGTGAATTTGACCACATGGTGTGCAGCGGCGGACACGGTATCGTGATCGACGGCCGGGTCATAGAAAACCGGCCTCTGGATTATGACAGATGTCTGGCTATCTACCGGGAGGCGATTTCCCTGGGTTACGGTGTGCTGGCAGCCATGGATGATTCGGAAAAAGTCTATGCCAGAGATTTTACCTTCTATGAACAGGCAGGGATCCGAAAGGAGCCTACGGTCTATATCATCGATGAAAACTTCGATCCGGCTGATCATGAGGACATCTATAAACTATATGTCTCCATACCCGGGGAGGAAGAGGATAGACTTACATTAAGACATACCCTGGGAAGTCTGCGGTTCGAGCCGGAGTACCTCATGTTCCAGCCCGATGATAAGAAGGGAGGAATCCTCCGCATGCTGGAGCTTGTGGGAGGAAGCAGGGAAGATGTGGTGGTATTCGGTGACGACTACAATGACCTCTGCATGTTTGACCCCTCCTTCTACAAGATTGCCATGGGCAACGGCTGCAGTGAACTTAAGGAAATGGCTGACTATATTGCCGGGGAAAACACTGATGACGGCATTTACAAGGCATGTGCTGAGCATGGCTGGTTTGCTCCGATCAGCTGATTCCGCGCGGATCCTGTTTTTCAGTACAGGATGACTCAAAACGAAAAAGGAGAACAGGCAAAAAATGGACACCAAAAGTACACATCTAGGAAAACGGGATCTTTTGAAATATTTTCTGATCTATACCATATTGTTCCTCGGTATCTGCGCCCTGGTATTCCGTCCTTTCCTCAGCGACGGGAAGAGCCTCGTCTGGAAGATTGACGGTATTCCCCAGTATATGCTGTGGCTCCAGTACACAGGAAAATATATTCGTGACCTGATCAAGAGTATTTCCAGCGGCACACTTAACGTACCTATGTACGATTTTAACATCGGTATGGGAAATGATGTCCGGAGCTTTTTTAAGACAGAACCCGTAGAATTTCTGGGTACGCTTCTGATTTTCGGAACAAGGGGAACTTCCAAATTATACAATCTTCTGACAATCTTTCGTATTTATCTTATCGGCGTATCTTTCTCCTGTTACGGGTTCTACATGAAGAAGCAGCCTCTTCCGGTCCTTTCCGGGGCTTTGCTCTACACCTTCAGCAGCTATACCATCTATCAGGTGGAACGTCATCCCCAGTTCGTAGTTCCCGCCATCATGCTTCCCCTGCTGCTGATCGGTCTTGAAAGGGTCATTCGTAAAGAAGGATATCTTTTCTTTTCACTTACAGTGGCGATATCTCTGATGGCAAGTTACTACTTTCTCTATATGAACACTCTGATCATGGGTTTGTACGCCCTGCTCCGTTTCAGGGATATCTGCACATCCGACCGTATCCGGGAGTTTTTCTTCATGGTGGGGAGAATCATCAGAAACTATCTGTTGGGAGTGGGTATGACCCTTGTGTTCTTCATCCCGTCCGTGGCAGGATTCTTTCTATCGGCCAGAAAAGCCGGCGGAAACAAAGCATCCGCAGTCGGCAGTTTTCTCAGTTACGGAAAATACAGGCTCGTAGACGAATTTCTCTCATTGACCGCACCCGTCAGACAGGGTCCCACATTGACCACCATCTCTGTCGGTGCCATGATCATTCCCGTTCTGGTCCTCCTGTTTCTGAATCGCGACAAGGAAAAACTGTCCCTGAAACTTGGATTTCTGGTTGGTCTGATCTTCCTGATGATTCCGTTTTTCGGGTATGTATTCTCTGGCTTCAGTACAGTAAATAACCGCTGGTCTTTCGCCTTCGTATTTATCCTGGCAGTGATCATGATGTTGGAATTTGACTCCGTTTTATCCATGACTCTATGGCAATATGGGGCAATCTGCATGATCGTTGCCCTCTATGCCCTCTGCAGACATATGCGGTCACCCGGCGATAAAGCCTACCTTTTCTCCCTGATTCTGATGGTTCTTGTTGTCCTGGTCATCGGTATGATCCGCTTCCTGCCGGCTATACCGGACAGGCTGTCCCGTATAGTCCTCATTCTTCTGGTCTGCGGAACAGTAGCTTTTAACGGCTACTATATGAACAGCGGAAAATACGGTAATCTGGTGAGCGAGTTTCAGAACGAAGCGACAGTTAACGGTTACTTTACCTCCTCAAGATATAAACTCCTCAAAAAGATCCGTGATGATGGTTTTTACCGTGTGGATACGGACATGATGTATCACAACTACAACAATGTTGCTGTGGCTCTCGGATTTAACGGAATCTCCTTATATCAGAGCACCATCAACAGCAGCGTGATCGCCTATTATAAAGAATCGGAAAATGTAGGGATCAGCGCCCTGAACCGGACTCTTTTCCTGGACAACCGTACTGTGCCTGAGGGGCTGGCCTGTGTAAAGTATTACATCACGTTCAAGGATTCTGACCGCACGGTACCTTATGGATTCGAACCGGTCAGAGATATCTCTGACCAGTCGGAAACCTATGATGTCTATCAGAACAAATATGCATTACCCATCGGTTATAATTACAACCGGATCATCAGTCGTTCTGAGTACGAAAAGGCAAACGTTCTTCAGCAGCAGCAGATACAGCTGAATGCCGCAGTGGTCAATGACGAGGATCTGCCATACATCACCGGTCTTGACCTGGCAGATTCCGGTGACCTGCCGGTGATCAGTGAAGGCAGTATCGGGCATTTACAGGTGGATGAAGGGATCGTAAAGGAAGGGAATACCTATACGGTAAATAAAACAAATAAGACCGACTGGGTCCCGGAGAACAACGAGGAGGATGCTTCTGCCAGCAAGACTCCAAGGATCCGTTTTACTGCTACATCCCGCAAAGGCTGCGAAGTATATCTGCGCCTGAAAAATGCAACCTGTTCACACAAACAGAGACGGGACATCAATGTTTATACCCAGGAAATCAAGAAACGTGCCATCGTCAGGAGCAAGGCAGACACGTATGGTCTTGGGATTTCCAACTATCTGGTCAATCTGGGATATTATGAGGAGGAGAAGGAGATTGATGTAGAACTCTCTTTCAGCAATCCGGGCAAATATACCATCGAAGCATTCGAGATCTACTATGTACCCATGGATTCTTATGCCGGATCCATTGAAGGGTTAAAACAGGGTGGTCTGACTGATGTATCTCTTACCACAAATACGGTAGAAGGAACTACAACTTCCGATCGTGATCATCTTGTCGTCTTCTCCATACCCTATCATATCGGTTGGTCGGCATTCGTTGATGATATCCATGCCGAGATATTTAATGTAAACACATTATATATGGGAGTTAAAATTCCCGCCGGAAAGCATACAGTGGCATTGGAATACCATTCACCGGGGATAAGGATCGGCGTGGCAGTATCCTCCATATGCTGGTATATCTTTATTCTTCTTATTATCCGGACCAGGCAGAAAAAAAGGAAACCATCATAAAGTCAGAAACGCCCCGGCTGAAGCCGGGGCGTTTGTTTTGACTTGTTCATACTGCAGCTGACAGGAGAACCCATGTTAATCAATAGGAGATCACCGTGGTTCCTGCCGGGATGTGCTTGTAGATATAATAAGCATCATTATTATACAGACGAGCACAGCCATGGGAGACCGGTCTACCCATAGTCGGGGAGCAGACCGATCCGTCATTATAAAGTGGTCTGGTATGGAAAGAGTTTCTTCCGCACCAGTGGGTAATATAAAGTTCCTTCGTGTTGACATAATACCATCCCGTCTCCTTGTAAGTCACCTTGAAGACGCCTTTGGGTGAAGGGGTGGATGCCTTTCCGCTGGCACATGGGAAGGCCTTGATAATCTTCCAATGGCCTGCGGAACCCTGATAGATAACCACCTGCTGGGTATAATGGCTGATCCAGATCAGGTATTTGGTGGTGCTGCTGTAACCCTTGGCATTGGCAAAAGCAAGCTTTACTTCATTGGAGTAATACTTGTTGGTATAGAGGCTCTTCCCGTTGACATGTTCGATAGGTCTCACGCCATTTGCAAGCAAAAGACTACGGTTATTCTTCACATACTCTTTCGGTTTGATCTGAAGAACAGCGGAAGTATGTTCCGCCTTGGTGACGACTCCCTTCTGTTCCATATAAGCCTGAACCTTGATATCGTAGCTGGTATTGCCATCCAGAGAGGAGAGACTGTAAGTCCTGTTCTTTGTCGTTCCCAACTGTTTGAAAACTTTGTCTCTGGATTTCTTGTACAGGACGATAAACCCTGTACTATTGATGGTGGTATTCCATTTTACGATCAGTTCCTCCTTGGAATTAAGAGCAAATCTTATCCCTTCTACTGTTCCCGGGACAACAGGTACTTTGACGGCAACCGCCTTGGATTTTTCTCCCTTGACGATCTTCTTTCCTGCTTCGCCCACGGCCATGACCTTGTAATAATAGGTCTTGCCTCCTTTGAGAGAGGAGGTCTCGTAAACAGGCACCCCCACACGGGAGCATATGCATTTGTATGAACCGGATTTCTTCACGCTCTGGTACACTTTGTAGTAGGTGGCGCTTGGAGTCGGAGTCCAGGTCAGCTTGACTTTACCATTCTGGGTAAATGCCCTCAGCCCGGTAACTTTGGCCTGTTTTTTGATAAATTTACAGTTTAAAGGTTTACCCTGACCATAATAGGCTTTTCCATCAAAGGTATAGTTGAGCACGATATAGGTCTTGTAGTCGCCGTTGCTGATCTTCGTACCCGGAATACTTGCTGTCATAGTGACCGCTTTTGCGGTTGACTTTTTCTTTTTCAGCTCCATCCTGGTAATCAGATCCGTGGAATGTTCTCCATTGAAAACGAGAAATTCTACACTGTTTCCCTTAAATCCCGTGTTTAGGCTGGCTTCAGCCTTCATCGCGTTCTTTGACGTCCTGGAGACCTTGGCACTGTTCAGGGCTGCCCCGGTAAAATACCGGACAGTAGTGCTCTGCTTTTTATCCTTTCCCGTAACCGTAAGAGTATATTTTGTCTTGGCAGCATATGCCGATCCCAGAGGAATTTTGAGCATTCTGCTGCTGCCGACCGTTCCGCCGGAAGCGCTTCCGGTAAGAACTGCAGATGATGCGGAATCCTTTGTGATTTTCCATGTATATCCCGCTGAACAGAAATTCTTAAATTTCAGAATAAGGGAATGATTTGAGGAATTCACGTAGGCAATCTGCCGATAGGACGCCGCCTGGGCCGGTTTTCCCATGCACATCAGACAGAGGATGAGCAGGACGGAAAACAGCCACAGTTTGGTTTTTCCGGTTTTCATTCTTCTCTCCTTTCCTTTTTATTTACCGATCTTATATCAACTGATCTTTCTCTTCAGGATTCAAAACCCTTCTTCAGATCTTTTACACCCAATATAAAGATATAAAACCGGTTATTTGATATCATAACACTTTTTTTCTTTATCTTCAACTATATCCCATTCTTTTTTCTTTTATTTTTGCATTTATTTGCTAATTTTTTCAATCGGATCCTCCCCATTCTAAAAAGAAGGGGATGAAAATCTATACTTTTCCCGATTTCTCTGCTATAATGATACAAACGTCAACCCATACACTTCATAAAGGACAATGCTATGATTAATTTTAATATTCCCCCCTTCACGGGAAAGGAAACTGAATATATGGCAAAGGCGATCCGGAACCACAAAATCAGCGGTGACGGTGAATTTACAAAACTCTGCAATGCCTGGATCATGGACAAGACCGGTGTTCCCGGTGCCCTGCTTACCACATCCTGTACCCATGCCACAGAGATGGCGGCCCTCCTCTGTCAGATCAGACCGGGGGATGAGGTGATCATGCCCTCATATACCTTTGTCTCCACCGCAGACGCTTTCGTTCTCCGGGGAGCAACGGCGGTATTTGTGGATATACGTCCTGACACCATGAACATCGATGAAAACAAGATTGAGGAAGCCATTACCGATAAGACCAGGGCCATTGTTCCCGTTCATTATGCCGGAGTGGCCTGCGAGATGGATACCATCATGGATATCGCTCACCGCTATGATCTCAGAGTGGTGGAGGATGCAGCCCAGGGTGTCATGTCCTCTTATAAGGGCAGGGCTTTAGGATCTATCGGGGATTTCGGCTGCTTCAGTTTCCACGAAACGAAAAATTACAGCATGGGTGAAGGAGGAGCCCTTCTCATCCGTGATTCCGAAAACATTGAACCGGCGGAGATCATCCGGGAAAAAGGGACGAACCGGAGCAAATTTTTCCGGGGACAGATTGATAAATACACCTGGGTGGAGGCCGGCTCTTCCTATCTCCCCAGTGACTTAAACGCGGCATACCTGTGGGCTCAGCTGGAGATGGCCCGGGAGATCTACGATAACCGTATGGCCTCCTGGAATCTCTATTACGA
>CACZOS010000056.1 GCA_902782815.1 uncultured Lachnospiraceae bacterium
CCTTCGTCAAATTCAGGATTTCCGCCTTCCTGGTAGAAGGTGGTTACCACGATCTCAACATTTTTTCCCTTTGCGGCGCCTGTGATAACGTTGGAATCCCAGGTGTCGCCTGCCAGGATGGGCATACCCAGGGACTGGGCCTCAGCCTGGTCGATGATGAGTGCCGCAGCCTCTGTGGAAACAGGGCTGAAGAACACGTCACAGCCGGCCTTCTTTGCATTGGCAACATAGGATGTGAAGTCGGAGTTTTTATCGGGGAACTGCTCCTCAACCACTTCTCCGCCGAGAGCTTTGAAAGCCTCCACGAAATAATTGACAAGACCTACCGAATAGTCATCTCCGAGTTTGGAGAGGCAGTATGCTTTCTTCATGCCGTTCTCAAAGGCATAGTTGGCAAGAACCGTGCCCTGGAAAGGATCCAGGAAACAGATTCTGAAATACTGTTCACAGTCGGCAGTTACCTGGGGGTTTGTACAGGTTACGCCGATGGCAGGCATCCCTGCATCTGCGAACACATCCGCAGCAGCGATGGATACGCTGGAACCATAGGATCCGAGAACGATGGAAACATTCTGGGAAACAAGGTTCTGTGCTGCTGTCACAGCCTTGGAGTTGTCGGACTCATTATCAACGATGGCGAGTTCAACATTGTACTCCTTGTCACCGATGGTGACGGTGGGCTGTACTTTGTTGGCATACTGGATACCGAGGGTTTCCTGTTTGCCGCCTGCGCCGTTGTCGCCCGATGCAGGTTCAAATACACCGATCTTGATGGTATCGCCTGAACCTGAGCCGCTTCCGCCGCCGCAGCCCACACATACGGAGAGGGCAAGCAGGACAGTCAATGTAAGAGCAATAATTTTTTTCATAAAAATCCTCCTCATAAAACGCTCAAAACATGATTGATTTATTACTTTTTATCTTTAAAATTGTACACTAATTACCATAGGATTTCAAGCGGGAATACTTGTCCTAAAACACGAAATTTCCGTTGCGGAAGACCGGGATGACCTCTCCGTCCTCCCTTATGCCGTCCACTTCGGTCTCCCTGGTCCCGATCATGAAATCCACATGCTGCATGGAATCATTGGCACCATGGGCGGCAAACTCCTCTTTGCTCATCTCCACTCCTCCCTTGAGGTTTTCAGGGTAGGGTCTTCCCAGCGCCAGATGGCAGGCTGCATTTTCATCGTAAAGGGTATTGAAGAAAAGGATGCCGGACCGGGAGATGGGGGAGTCATAAGGAACCAGGGCAACCTCTCCCAGATAGGAAGATCCTTCATCAAAACTTAAAAGGGTGGTCAGGGATTCTTTTTCCTTTTTCGCGTCATAATCGACCACCTTTCCGTCCTCGAACTTCAGCCAGAAATCCTCGATCAGTTTTCCGTTGTAATCCAGGGGCTTGGATGAGTAGACTATACCGTTTACCCCGGTTTTTGCGGGCATGCAGAAACACTCTTCCGTGGGCATGTTGGGATCGAAAAAGATCCCTGTGGGAGTGATGCTCCCTCCGGCCACCCAGATGTGGTCCTTCACCAGGTCGACATAGAGATCTGTGCCCAGCTCGCTGGTAAAATGCAGAGTCTTAAAAGAGAACTCGTTCATCTTGTCCGCGTGTGCGATCATCTCTTTATCATGCTCATTCCACTCAGCTATGGGATCATTGTCTTCGGTAACCCTGGTCACCGCAAAGATGGCGTCACCCAGTTTCTCAAAAGCTTCCTCGTCACTGAGATCGGGAAAGACCACTCTGGCCCATTCAAGGGAGGGCAGACCGATAACGGACCACTGTCCTTCATTGTTCATGGTGTAGGTCATCAGGTCCTGCATCTTGGAATAACGGGCCATATTGGCGATCCTGATCTTCTCGCCATCCACATCCGCCATGGCCCCGGGTTCTTCCGAAGTGATGGAAATGTAACAGGCACCACCGTCGTGCTGATATTTGACCTTATCATATTTCCACTGGGGGACTTCCGCCAGGACTTCCTCTGACTGATACCGGAAGGCCATCTTCTCCAGGCCGGTATCATGCCACTCCACGCTCACATAGCTTGCCCCGGCTTCGTAGGCATATCCGGCGACCTTTCTGACAAAGGCAGCATCCTGTACAGCAGCGTTGATGATGACCGGCTGGCCCTTCTGGACATTCACTCCTTTTTTCACCACAAGTTCAGCTAATTTATCATACATTTTCTCTGAAACCATTATTGATATCTCCTATTTTCTATGCTAGATCTTCCTGTACTCCAGACAGAGCATGGTCAGGTCGTCAAACTGTTCCGAGCCCTGGACAAAATCGTCCACCTTCTTCCGGACGTGGGCAAGGATCTGCTGGGGAGATCCGTCTCCCGCTTCATTCAGTGCCTCCAGCATCCGGTCCGTTCCGAACATGGAATTGCCGGCATCTGTGGCTTCCGGCACACCGTCAGTATAGACAAAAAGTTTATCTCCGTCTTCCATCTGCAGCTGATATTCCCTATATCTGGCAGTTTCCAGGGCACCGATCACCAGTCCGTGTTTATCCTGATAAAGTTCAAAATCTCCGCCGCCGCGCTTAAGAACAGGATACTCGTGCCCGGCGCTGGCTGCGGTCAGCCTGCCGGTGGAAATCTCCAGGATGCCCAGCCAGACCGTGACGAACATCTCCTCCCGGTTGTTGGAACAGATCGCGGCATTGGTGTCCGCAAGGATCCGGGCCGGATTCTTGCCCATCATGGCATTGTTGGCCAGAATGATCTTGGAAGCCATCATAAAGAGGGCCGCAGGCACACCCTTCCCGGATACGTCTGCCATGACGATACACAGATGGTCCTCATCGGTAAGGAAGAAATCGTAGAAATCTCCTCCCACCTCCCTTGCGGGGTCCATACTGGCATAGATATCAAATTCCGGTCTGTCCGGAAAAGCGGGATAAATGTTGGGAAGCATGTCAGCCTGAATCCGGGTGGCCAGAGACAGTTCGGTGCTGATCCGCTCCTTCTCAGCGGTTATGGACCGGATCTTCCCCACATAATCATCGATCTCCATGGCCATGTCGGATACGTCCTCTGCCAGCTGTCCTATCTCATCATAGGATGAAATGAGGGAAAGTTCGGGAGCTATGGTCCTGCTGTCCTTGGTCTTTTTATACTCCCGGATGGAGAACTGCACCCTTCTCAAAGGCCGGAGTATGAATAAGGAAATCAGCAGCAGACAGATAGCGGACAGGGCAAACTGGTTCAGGATCGCAAGCTTTGCCCCCGTACGGGTCTGCACTTCAATGGCTTCTCTCAGATCCGACAGATCATAGGTCAGACCGATCAGAACATGATGTCCGTCAAAAGACCACAGAGGAGTATAATAATCCACATACTTCCCCGCATCTGCCAGATGACTGGAGTTCTGAACGGCTTCCCGCATGGCTTGTGTCTGGCTTTCCGTCACGGAAACAGTATTGCCCAGAGGATACACTTCTTCATAATCGGTCCCCCGGACCGCCCCGGGATCCGCTCCGCTGAAGAGGAAAAACTGACGGTCGAAAGGTTCCTCCGACACCACGCAGAAAAGGTAGTTCACATGGTAGGATCGTTTGATCTGGTTTATCCTGGTGATCAGCCAGGAATAGGTGATCTCGGCGTAGATCCGCTGATCCTCAGCGGACAGTGCCATACATTGTGCTTCATCCAGATACCTGAGCTGAAGCTCCGGATGTTGTGAGGAAAATAAACGGCATTTCTCCGCTGTCTGGGACTGTACGTCAAAATCGGTGTCATATTCGATCTCCATGATATCCGGATGGCTGTACCAGTACCGGATCAGCCATTGCCAGGCAGGATACTCCGAAACTGCGGACCTCACCTCTCCGGCTATGTCACCGGCATGAATCGTTATCTGTTTTTTGACGCTTTTGTCGGAAAGATCTTTTTCGCAGATATAAGTGAGGATGCCGGTGGCAATGACCCCGATCAGAAAGAGGGCCGCCACTTCAATAATGATACTGCTTTTTATTTTCTTTTCTTTATTCATTCTTTCTTACTCTCTATACGTACTCGTCCCCTGTGGATACTTTCCTTAAAGAAATCTTTGACCGAGCATCCCGCGCGGCCGGAAGACGCACAGGCGCAGGCGCAGGCACAGGAGGAGGCGCAGGCGCAGGAGGAGGCGCAGGCACAGGAGGAATGGTGAGAGGATCCGCCGGAAGAAGACCGGGATGATGAGCGCGGACGGCTCACCGGCACGTTGATCACATTAACATGGATATAGGTGTTATCGGAGTTCCCGTAACGGTATGTGCCTTTCTTGGTATATTTCTCCGGATTTTCCAGCTGGTTTTCTTCCACCACCTCTTTGCTCTTGATCATACTTCTGCCGCAGTACTGACAGCTGTCTTTACCCTCCTCCCGGGCAGCGCCGCAGCTGGGGCAGTTATCATAATACTCGATCTTTGTCCTGGTAATCTTCTTTCTGGTCGGCTGGCGGGTACCGAAGCCGAAACCTTCCGCGATCCATCTGATCAGTTTATAGATAAAGATGAAGGGGGAGGCCAGAATGAGAAGGCAGGTCAGGGTTGCAAAAATGCCCCCGATCACTTCCCAGAATCCGAAATCATCATCCGTGCCCGGATCATTTCCCCCGCCTGAGTACTCACCTGTTCCCTGCCGGTCCACCGAAAAGGCGAAGGCCTCATTGGGATAGGTGACGGAGAGCTTATATTTTTCCCCCATGCCCAAGGAGGAGGAAAAAACCAGATAGCCGTCTTCCTGCAGACACTCCGGCTGCCAGGAAGAGGCATTTTCTTCTTTCCAGCGGATGGTCAGTTCACGGACCTCCATGCCGTCAAACCAGGCAGGAATAAGGGTGTAGACCGTCTCTCCGGATGTATACTTATCAATCTGGTACATGTGATCCTGGGTCATGGAAAAGTCCAGGCTGACGGTTTCTCCCTCTCCGTATTCCCGGTCCAGATAGATGGCCAGGGTATTTCCTCTGTCTTCGATATGATCGACGGTATCACTCATGGGAGTGATATTCTCATGGTATTTGTTTGGTACCCCCAGATTGATCCAGTCCAGTTTACCGATGGAATCATCCAGCACTTTCCATTCAAGATGATAAGTCATCTGAAGAGAAGCGTCCTGGTTGACCTCCACCGTGACAGTAAAATTCTCTATTTCGTCGGTTGCTTCCGCCCGTACACGCAAAGGGGAGAAAAACAGGAATACGATCACTGCAGCAAAAAGAAGACAACCGGCCGTTTTTGTTCTTATTCGATTCATCAGCAATACCTCCTAAGGGGGCATTCGCCCGTCATATCGGATGAAAAATCCCGGTGAGCGGAACAGGCCCGGCATTCCCAGATGGATTCCCAGTCATCCCTCAGCATGTTCCCCAGAGGCCGGTCTGACAGCCAACTCTGGCAGGGTACCACATTTCCTCCCGGTGTTACAGCCATGTTGGAGAGGCAGGCACCGCAGGAAGGAGAGGGAATGTTCAGCTGTTCAAAAACCTCCTGGGAAATCCAGCCCGGAGATGTGAATGCGATCTCCATACCGTTTTCATTACAGAAGGAAACGGCTTCCCTGAGGATCTTTTCCAGCTCTTCGCCGGTAAGCTGCAGACCCTCGGAGGCCTCCAGGGCCGCGTTTCCGGTGGTAATGAGGCCGGAGCAGGTCACATAGATCACTCCTTTATCATGGAGGAATTCCAGGGTTTTCACATAATCCCGGTTCAGGGTACAGAGGGGAGTGTTGATACTGACGGAAAGTCCTTCCGCCAGGGCATTCTCCATGCCCCTGACCGTATCCTCGTACCGGTCTGCCCCCACCAGCCGGTTGTGTGCCCGGGGATCATGGGAATAGAAAGTGATCTGGACACTGTCAAGCTCCGCCTCGTGAAGAGCCCGGCAGTAATCCTTTGTAAGCTTTATCCCGTTGGTATTGAGTCGGGAAATAAACCAGCGTGCGTGGGAGATCAGTTCAAAAAGATCTGACCTCATGGTGGGTTCACCCCCGGTAAATGTCACCTGGGGTATCCCGGCAGCCCGGCATTTGTCCAGAATCTGCTTCCATTCCCCGGTGGACAGTTCCTCCTCGCCGGACAGTTCCTGGTCAGCCGCATAACAGTGTACACATTTCTGATTGCAGTGCCATCTGCCTTGCTTGGTCATGGCGCTCACCATCAGATCCATACGGTGAGGGGCGCTCATGTACTCTGCGTACTCTCCAATGCTCATATAATGGATGTCCGTGGTGACTTCCTCCCGGTAGGCGATCTGTTTTATGGTCCGGTATATGATCTGAATATCATTTTTGATCCGTTTTTCGGAAAGAACGGGAATGATCCTCCTGACATTTTCGGCGGCCCTGTCGAGAATGCCCCGTACATCTTCTTCCCCGATCTCTTTTCCGTCATAATGGTTTGTCTCACGGATCATCTCCGCCAGGATGACTGCCCAGGCAAAATTGACCGGCAGGATATCCGTACCGTTTATGATGGCGATACTGGGATTCAGGGTATTTTCTTCCCTTTTCGGCGGGATCAGATGGATGCGTATCGCGCCGGGCCCGTCGGGATTAAGGGTCGTGTGCAGAACTTCGTTGAAAACGGAATCCATATAGGCATTAATCCCTTTGACGGATCTTGTTTTTCTGAATAATCTGGGAACAGGAATCATATTTCTCTCCTCCTGGATATGGTTGATCGTTATAAGTAAAAAAACCCTTTTCCCCTGATGCGGGCAAAGGCTCAGTTAAAAACCCAGTTCTTCGGTGAGCCGGCAGATCTCATCGATCATGGAGCCGATATAATCAATGGTATCAAGCAGGGGCTTGTCCGTGGAAATATCAACACCGGCGATCTGCGCAAATTCAAGAGGACTGACCGTGCTTCCGGCCCTGAGTGCTTTCTTCCAGTCAGACACGGCACTCTCGCCCTCCTCCATCATCCTCCTGCACATGCCGGTGGAGATGGTCAGACCCGCGGAATAAGTGTAGGAATAGAGTCCCATATAGTAGTGGGGCTGCCGCATCCAGGTAAGTTCCGCTCCCTCTGTCAGTTCTACGCTGTCTCCCCAGAATCTGGTGAGAACATCTTTATAAATGGCGGATAAGGTCTCTGCCTGAACGCTTCCGCCTTCATCCACGATCTTATATACCTCACGCTGGTAGGCTGCTTCAAGAAGATGGGTCACAAAGTTGTGATAATAGGTTTTTCCCACTGTGTTTCCCAGTACCCAGCGTCTGAACCTGGGATCGGGATCGGTCTTCTCCAGATAGGAAGTAAGCAGCAGTTCATTTATGGTGCTCGGTGATTCGGTAAAGTAGGCGGCGGTCATGGTGTCAAAGTAACCCTGTGCCTCGTTGCAGGCTTTGAAATGGCCGGCATGGCCGAGTTCATGGGCCAGAGTGAACACATTCGACATCCTGTTCTGCCAGGACAGAAGAATAAATGAAGCCGGCACTCCATAAGGGCTTGCACAGAATCCCCCCGTGCACTTACCGTCATTGGTGGCGTAATCGATCCATCTTTCCTTAAATGCCCTGTGGACCATGGAAACATACTCTTCCCCCATGATTGCCAGTCCGTCCGCTACATATTTCTCCGCATCCTCCATGCTGACTCTGGGATCGTAGTCCGGATCCACCGTAAGCTTAAGATCGGCATAGGTCATCCGGTCAAGTTTATGGACCTTTTTGATCAGCCGGGCATATTTTCTCATATGAGGAGCAAGTTTATCCATGATGACATCGATCTGCCGGTCATACAGGTCTCTGGAAACATTATCCTCAAAAAGGAGATAGTCAAATACGCTCTCAAATCCTCTGATCTCCGCCATTCGTTTATCTCTGCAGACATAGGCGTTGTAGGCGGCAGCGGTAACATTCTCATACTGCTTTATCTTGTCGGAAAAATTCCGGAAGGCTGCCCGTCTGATCTCCGTATCTCTCTCATACTCATATTCATCCTCAAAAAGGGCATAACTGAGGGGATAATCCTTCCCGTTTACGCTGAAATCCCCGAACCGCATATCGGAAAGTTTGGCCTGGTTATAAACCTGATAAGGGGATTCCATGAATTCACCCAGAGAAGCCAGGACCTTTTCTGTTTCAGGCATAAGCATATGGGGTTTTCCCCTCAATATTTTTTTAAGGTACATGGATACGGTGCCGCCCTTCTCCACCGCTTCCTCCAGTACGGCATCGTCCGCTTCAACTATTTCACTCTCTATGAAACTGGTTTTTGCCATGCAGTCCGTTATGATACTCTCCGCCTTATTTGCGTTGGAAATTCCCTCGGAATTTGTGTAATCCGTCTCCATATCCAGCATAAAATAATGGGAGAACCGGTTTGCCAGTACATTCATCTGCTCATACAGATGGAGGCATTCCACAATCGATGCGGCATTATCCAGTTTCCCTTTGTAGTCCTTCTCTGCCTTTCCGGCGAGCCTTTTGACTTCCTCCGCATCCCGCCAGGCCTCCTCGGCGCTGTTGTAGATCAGGCCAAGATCCCAGGTTTCATTAACAGGTACTTCGTTTCTCTTCATTTTTATATCCTCCAAATAGATTAGACTGTTCCAATCTTACCATGAATACCTGAAAAATGCATCTATATGTTGCGGGTCAGGGAAAGAGCTCTGTGTAGATCATTCCCTGTTTTCCCCTGTCCGACCGCATAAGGGAAATATGATCAACCGTCATTTCCGCACGGGGCAGGTCCTGCAATACTTCTTCCGGTATGGACCCGGACCTGCAGACGGGTTTTCTGATCAGGGTAATGTGGGGAGAAAATCTCTTCCGGTCAAAGGGAATACCCGCTGCTGCCAAAGCCCGTCTCAGCTGATTTGCCAGATTTGCAAGATCCCTGCTTCCCCTGATACCGGCCCACCAGAGACTGCCGAAAGATCCGATTCCGTCCAGGCTGATCCGAAATGGGACAAAACTGATCCTTTCCAACACATCGATCACCTCGTCTTTATCCGGGTATTCCCCGATAAATGCAAGGGTGATATGCAGATTCTCCCTCCTTGTAAAATTACCCCGGACTCCCTCTCTCCGCAAACGGTCCTGGAGGTCTGACAATGCATTTTTCATCTTTCTGTTCAATTGTATGGCGATAAATAATCTCATTTTTCTTTCCCCCGGTCAATTTGGTGTATAGCCGCAGTTTACATTAATGATAGCAGTGTTTTCCTTCCGGTACAATACGGGAATAAGGCCTGCCCTGAACCGTTCTCACAAAATATTATGGAAAGATTTCTTCCATCAGGCCGGCACTGTATGGTACAATAGTAACAGACTGAGAGACAGGGATTTCGGAGAAGAGCAGGGCAATGACAGACATGAAACACAGTACATCTGAAAGAGCAGGGAATCATACCTTTCGTTATATCTGTCTGATCATTTTTATCTGTATCTTCTTTGCATGGCCAGACTTTCATGTACAGGCAGCATCTCCGGATAAATGGACTTCTCTGAAACAGGATTTTGCCGGTGACGACCAGGTGGACCGCCTGATCTTCGTGAAGTACAAAAACCGTTCCAGGGCGGATTTCTTCATGTACAGAAAAACTGACCGGGGCAGCTGGAAAAAACTGTTCCGCTGCAGTGCCTGGGTCGGAAAAAAAGGAATCGGCAAAAAAAGGGAAGGGGACAGGAAGACTCCCACAGGAGTTTTCGGTTTTACCTTTGCCTTCGGGATCCGAAAGAATCCGGGGACAGTTCTTGAATATATCCGGCTTAATCCTCATCTCTACTGGTCTCTGCGAAAGAAGGACTACAATCAGCTGGTGGATTCCAGAAAGGCAAAAGGGGTATACGGAGAACACCTGATCCGATACAGACCCCAATACAATTATGCCATCAATATCGATTACAATCCTGACAATCTGTATGGGAAAGGTTCTGCGATATTTCTTCACTGCCGCGGCAAGAGACCCTATACGGCAGGATGTGTGGCTATCCCCCAGAATTATATGAGGAAGGTTCTGAAGAACGCGACGGATAAGATGAAGATCTGTATTTTCAAAAAATGATCAGCAAATATTATTCCTGAATGGAGGCATTACCATGGCAAACCCTTATATCAACCGTGCATTTTATGAAGCGGTCCTCAATTTTGAATCCAGTGACGAGGCAAAAGATTACTACTATACCATAATGGATACGGAGACCGGAAAAATGCGGAAAAACGGCATCCCGGAAACGGTGCGGGATCAGATCCTGAGGATCTATGCCATGCTTTTCTGTGATGATATGGATATGCCGCCGGGACAGCCGGCAGGTCCCGATGAGGTGGAAGCAACGGCGGACAGGCTCTACACCGGAGAGATGGGTCTTGACTCCCGGCACTGGTACAGGATGCGCCACCATTTTCCTGTGATCGATGATGACAACTACGATCGTTTTGCGGCTCTGGTGATCTCGGATCTCAGTGCCGGCCCCCTGCACGAGGCCGCGATCAACAATGGGGATATGCTGCTGGTGGGTGAGGCTGATCCCCTGAGGATGACCTCCGAGCAGCGCAAAAACCAGAAGCTGGATGTGATCACCTTTGGGCAGGAGGATACGGACTTATGACGATTCTTGTGGTTACAAACGACAATAAAGAAAGGGATTATCTCTCCCGGACCATCTCCGGCCTTTCTCCCGAATCTGAGATTCTCTGTTATAAAAGCAGCCCCGAGGCCCTTGCCCTTGCCAGGACCCGACTGGTGGACATGGCTTTTCTTGACATGAGACTTCTGGAGATCGATGCCATGATCCTGGGACAATATCTCAAAGATCTGCATCCCTTTATCAATCTTGTATTTATGACAGGCAGAAAGTCGGATGCCTTCGAGGCAATGATTAATCGGGCCAGCGGATGTCTTCTGCATTCCTGCTCCGAGGAGGATATCTCCCGGGAGCTTAAGGAGCTCCGCTATCCCACCGCTCAGGACCGCCCAAAACGGGCTTTTGCCCAGACCTTCGGCAATTTTGAGTTCTTTGTGGACGGTTCCCCTGTGGCATTTAAATATTCCAGGACCAAGGAGATCCTGGCCATCCTGATCAATAACCGGGGCGCTCAGACCACCAACGGGGAGATCATCGCCAATCTCTGGGAGGATGACGGGGACCCGGAAAAGAAAGGCTCCTATTTAAGAAACCTCCGCCAGGATCTGAATAATACCCTGACCAAACTGAAACTCAATGACATCATCCTGAAACAGCGGGGAAGTATGGCCATCGCCACAGACCGTATCGAATGCGACCTCTTTGACTGGCTTGAGAAAAAACAGAAATCCCGCTATCAATATATCGGGGATTATATGAACCAGTACAGCTGGTCGGAGTATTATCACAGTGATCTGGATGAGATCAGCTATTCCTTCGACGAATATTAACTATAACGTATAAAAGCCGGGAAACATTATCCATCGGTGGGTGTTTCCCGGCTTTTTTGGTATATTATTATAATGCGGCAGCTACTGCCTCCTTCACATCCTTCATGTCCACAGTGGGCTCAAAACGTGCCACAACCTTTCCTTCCCGGTCGATAAGGAATTTGGTAAAGTTCCATTTGATATAAGCTTTATCTCCAAATGCTTTGTTATTCATGTCTGCGAACTTGCTTAAGGCAGCATTCTTCAGACCTTTGCCGAAGCCTGCGAAGGGTTTTTCCGTAGCGAGGAAGGCAAAAAGCGGATCGGCAGTTTCCCCGTTGACATCGATCTTGGAGAACTGGGGGAATTCCGTACCGAATTTCAATGTACAGAATTCGTGGATCTCCTCATCATTGCCGGGTGCCTGATTGGCAAACTGATTGCAGGGGAAGTCCAGGATCTCGAATCCCTGGTCCTTCATCTCTTTATACATAGCCTCAAGCGGGTCGTAATGGGGAGTAAATCCACATCCGGTTGCCGTGTTCACAATGAGCAGGACCTTTCCCTTATACTCGGAAAGACTTACATCATTACCATCCATATCCTTAACCGTAAAATCATAAACTGTTTTCATTCTGATCTCCTTTCTTTAATTTACAATTTCCATATCCCTGATTACTTAGCAACTCATAGAGAAGACGGTAAAGCTGTCCGGCCTTCTCCGGCGGCAGATCAATACAGGACGCCACTTTTTCAGGCACATCTTTTACCTTTTCCTGCATGGCCTTCCCCTCATCGGTAAGGGTGATGATGACCACCCGGTCATCCTCTGCGCTCCTGGATCTGTTAAGGTATCCTGCCTTCTCCATCTTTTTCAGCAGGGGAGAAAGGGTCCCGTTATCCAGCATCAGCCTGCTGCCGATCTCC
>CACZOS010000057.1 GCA_902782815.1 uncultured Lachnospiraceae bacterium
GATTTTATCACCATCTATCCTGTCTGCCGATTTTTGTTGTCTTGGCGATGAGGTGAAGAAAGTACTGGATGCAGGAGCCCAGTGGGTTCACATTGATGTGATGGACGGAATGTTTGTCCCCCAGATTTCTTTCGGTAATCCCGTGATCAAGGCTCTGCGTCCCATCACGGACGCGGTCTTTGACGTTCATCTCATGATCGAGGAGCCCGGGCGGTATATTGAAAACTTCGCCGGGGACGGAGCGGATATCATCACCGTCCATGCGGAAGCCTGCAGGCATCTGGACAGGGTTGTCCAGCAGATCAAAGCCTGCGGGAAAAAGCCTGCGGTGGCCATTAACCCGGCCACATCCCTGTCGGTTCTGGACTATGTACTGGATGATCTTTACATGGTGCTGATCATGACGGTGAATCCCGGTTTCGGCGGACAGTCCTACATTCCCTACTGTTCGGAAAAGGTCCGCCGGCTCAAAGCCATCATCCGGGAGAGAGGACTGTCCACTCTGATCCAGGTGGATGGGGGCATCAATCTTTCCACCATCGATGAGGCCAGGGATGCCGGGGTGGATGTTTTTGTGGCCGGATCGGCAGTGTTCGGCGGAGACATCGGAGAAAATGTAAAAAAACTGTTGAGCAGGATTTCCGGGGAAGCCGGGGAATGACTTTATCAGCAGAAAAATCAGAGATAAGGAGAAAAGAACAATGAGTGATTGTACACATGACTGCAGCAGCTGTGGAGAAGATTGTCCTTCCAGGACAGGGGAACCGATGGATTTCACGGAAAAACTGAGTCCCGGAAGTTCAGTGAAAAAGGTAATCGGTATCGTTTCCGGAAAGGGTGGTGTGGGTAAATCCATGGTCACCTCCCTTCTGGCCTGCGCCACCATGAGAGAAGGGTATAAGACTGCCATTCTGGACGGAGATATTACCGGACCGTCCATTCCCAAGGCATTCGGAGCAAAGATCAATCTCGTGGGGAACGCGGACGGACTGATCCTGCCCCATACCACTGCCTGCGGAATAGATATCGTTTCGGTCAACCTGATGCTGTCAAACGAGACGGACCCGGTAATCTGGAGAGGACCTGTCCTGGGTGGTGTGATCAAACAGTTCTGGGGTGAGACCCTCTGGCGGGGTATCGACTACATGTTTATCGATATGCCCCCGGGAACAGGGGATGTCCCCCTCACCATCTTCCAGTCCATCCCTCTGGACGGGATCGTCATCGTTGCTTCCCCCCAGGAGCTGGTGGGAATGATCGTGGAGAAAGCGGCAAATATGGCCAGGATGATGAATATCCCTATCCTGGGCATAGTGGAGAATATGAGTTATGTAAAATGTCCCCACTGCGGGGAGGAGATCCGCATTTTCGGTGAGAGCCATATCCAGGAGATCGCCATGCAGTACCATATTCCTGTTCTGGCCAGGATTCCCATGGATCCTGATCTGGCCAGGGCATGCGACGAGGGAAGGATAGAATTTGTGGAGAATGACTATATGAAGGATGCCATGCAAGTCATCATGCATTGCTGATCCTCCAGCTCTGATCAGGCAGAATAAACGGAGGTATATATGGATAACGACAACAAAAAAACGGATCCCAACAGAAGAAAGAATATCCGGACCGCGCTGGTCATGGTCCTGATCTGTCTGGGGATCACCTTCCTGTTCACCCACCTCCTGAACCGTTTTAAAAACGGTGACCAGGAGGAGATAAGCTACAGTGAATTTCTCACCATGCTGGAGAAGGACGAGATCAAGGAAGTCACCATCGTGGATTCCAAGATCATGATCGAGCCGAAGAAGCAGACAAATCCGGTATTGAAAAAAACTTATTACACGATTCCCATTACGGATTATAAGCTGGTGGATCGTCTCGAGGAAGCGGATATCAAGTTTTCCAAGAAGGATACCAGTTCAAGCTCTGCCCTGCTCTCCATCCTTCTCTCCTATGTGCTGCCCTTTGTGCTGATCTACGGGGCCATGTTCTTCATCATGCGCAACCTGGGCCGGGGAGGCGGTATGCTGGGAAGTGTGGGAAAAAGCAACGCCAAGGTCTATGTGGAGAAGAAGACCGGTGTCACCTTTGCCGATGTGGCCGGACAGGATGAGGCCAAGGAAAGCCTTACGGAGATGGTGGATTTCCTCCATAATCCCGGAAAATATCTGAAGATCGGTGCCAAGCTCCCCAAAGGTGCACTTCTGGTAGGCCCTCCCGGAACGGGAAAGACCCTGCTGGCAAAGGCGGTGGCGGGTGAAGCCAACGTCCCGTTCTTCTCCCTGTCGGGCTCTGATTTTGTGGAGATGTTCGTCGGCGTCGGCGCTTCCAGAGTACGGGACCTTTTCAAGCAGGCACAGGGTATGGCACCCTGTATCATCTTTATCGATGAGGTGGATGCCATCGGTAAGAGCCGGGACAGCAGATTCGGCGGTAATGATGAGCGTGAACAGACATTGAACGCCCTTTTGGCGGAGATGGATGGTTTTGATTCTTCCAAAGGACTGATCATCCTGGCGGCCACCAACCGGCCGGAAGTGCTGGATAAGGCCCTTCTTCGTCCGGGAAGATTTGACCGCAGGGTCATCGTGGAGCGGCCTGACCTGAAGGGAAGGGTAGATACCCTTAAGGTTCATTCCAGGGATGTTAAGATGGACGAGACAGTGGATCTTGATGCTGTGGCTCTGGCCACATCCGGAGCTGTGGGTTCCGATCTGGCAAATATGATCAACGAAGCAGCTCTGGCAGCAGTAAAGGACGGACGGTCCGCCGTGAGCCAGAAGGACCTTATGGAAGCCGTTGAGGTTGTTTTTGCGGGCAAAGAGAAGAAGGACCGTATCCTCAATGAGAAAGAGAAACGGATCGTCGCTTACCATGAAGTCGGACATGCCATCTGTATCGCCACCTGCAAGAATACCGAGCCGGTGCAGAAGATTACCATCGTCCCCAGAACCATGGGTGCCCTGGGATTTACCATGAGTGTTCCGGAGGAAGAGAAGTATCTTATGAGCAAAGAAGAGATGCTGGACGAACTGGTGGGCCTGTTCGGAGGAAGGGCAGCGGAGGAAGTGGTATTCCAATCCGTGACTACAGGCGCTTCCAATGACATTGAAAGGGCCACATCCATCGCCAGATCCATGATCACCATGTACGGAATGTCCGACCGCTTCGGACTGGTCACCCTGGAATCTATCCAGGACCGCTATCTGGACGGCCGGTCGGTGATGAACTGTTCTGAGGCAACCGGAGCCCAGATTGATGAGGAAGTACAGAGGATCCTGAGGGAATCCTACGAGAAGGCACTGAAGATCATCCGGGATCATCGTGAGGTGATGGATGAGATCGCCGCCTTCCTGATCGAGAAGGAGAATATCACCGGTAAGGAGTTTATGGATATCTTCCGCAAACACAAGGAAGGTGCCGGCGAAGAATCTCAGGAGTTCCCGGAAACCGGGGCAGATCCTGCAGAGGTGAAGGCAGGTCCGGAAAACGCAGAAGAGGAATCCGGTTCCCGGCCGGAAGAGGTGAATACGGACAGTCCGGAAATAGACTAGGATAAAAAACCGTTGCACATAAGGGATGCTTCCCCTGTGCAATGGTTTTTTCCGATAGAGGCGAAAAATACCCGGCGCAGCCCTTCAGGCGCGTTTTTCGGGTCAGGATGAAAGAAACGGGGGAGACCGAATGTTTAACCTGGAAGAAGAACTGAAGAAGCTTCCCGCCAAACCGGGAGTTTACCTGATGCACAATGCACAGGATGAGATCATTTACGTGGGCAAGGCCCGGGTGCTGAAAAACCGTGTACGTCAGTATTTTCAGGCGGGATATAAACGAAGCGTGAAGATTGAACACATGGTCTCACACATTGAATATTTTGAATATATTATAACTGATTCCGAGGTGGAGGCTCTGGTCCTGGAGTGCAACCTGATCAAGGAACACCGGCCCCGCTACAATACCATGCTGAAGGACGACAAGGGGTATCCTTATATCCGTGTCACCCTCCGGGAGGATTATCCCCGGGTATTGTTCTGCAGACGGATGAAGCGGGACCAGTCAAAATATTTCGGCCCCTACACCAGCGCGGGAGCGGTCAAGGAGACCCTGGAACTGATCCGGAGGGTTTACCGGATCCGCAACTGCCATCGGTCTCTTCCCAGGGACATCGGGAAGGAGAGACCCTGCCTTTATTATGAGATCCATCAGTGTGACGCTCCCTGTCAGGGATATATCTCCAGGGAGGACTATCGGAAAAACGTGGACCGGATGATGGATTTTCTCCGGGGAAATGACCGTGACATCCTGGAAGATCTGGAGAGAAAGATGGCGGAGGCCTCCCGGGAGCTGGATTTTGAGCAGGCCGCTCTTTACCGGGATCTGATCCGTAGTGTCCGCCGAATCGGTGAAAAACAGAAGATCAATGAGATGAAAGGGGACGACCGGGACCTCATAGCCCTGAGCGGGGACGACCGGGAAGCAGTGGTTTCCATCTTCTTCATCCGCGGCGGCAAGCTGCTGGGAAGGGATCATTTTCATATGTCGGGAACAGAACAGACCGGTGACGCGGAGATCCTGACGGACTTTATGAAACAGTTTTATCTGGGCACCCCTTTCATCCCCAGAGAGATTCTCACGGAGACGGAGATCCTGGACAGAGAGGTCCTGGAAAAATGGCTTTCGGACAAACGGGGGTCAAAAGTATCCATCTCCGTTCCCAAACGGGGGAGCAAAGCCAGGCTGATGAAGCTGGCCAAGCAGAATGCGGAGGAAGTGCTGATCAAGGATAAGGAGAAACTGAAGCGTGAGGAAGCGCGTACGGTAGGCGCCATGCATGAACTGGAGCAGCTTCTGGGCATACCGGATCTTATCCGGATGGAGGCTTTCGATATCTCCAATACCAGCGGATTCCAAAATGTGGCATCCATGGTGGTATTTGAAAGGGGAAAGGCCAAAAAGAGCGATTACCGGAAATTCCGGATCCGGTCTGTACAGGGACCGGATGACTACGCCTGCATGGAAGAGGTCTTAAGCCGCAGGTTTGCCCGGGGGCTCAGGGAAAAAGAGGAATCCGGAGACAGGAAGGCAAAAGGATCCGGGGAAGGATTTCAGCGTTTCCCGGATATACTGATGATGGACGGCGGGAAAGGCCAGGTAAATGTTGCTCTTAAGGTTCTGGAGGAAATGGGGATCGATATTCCGGTCTGTGGGATGGTAAAGGATGATTCCCACAGGACCAGAGGACTATATTACCGGAACAGGATCGTGGAATTTCCCAAAAACTCCGAAGCTTTTCTCATGATCACCAGGCTGCAGGATGAGGCTCACCGTTTTGCCGTGGAATACCATAAAAATCTACGCAGCAAAGGGCAGACCCGTTCGGTGCTTGACGAGATAAAGGGTGTCGGTCCCGTGAGGAGGAAAGCGCTCCTCCGGCATTATCAGGATATCGGCAGGATCCGGGAGGCTTCGGTGGAGGAACTGATGCAGATCGACGGGATCACGGAAAGGGTGGCCCGGGAAATCTTTTCCTGTTTTCATGAGGACCAGACTGTTAATCCGGAGCCGGATGTGATATCATAAGAAAACGAATCTGAAACAGGAGGACAGTCCGGACCTTTATTCGGATTAACCCTTCCGGGAAGAGAGGATAAAATAATGTATAAAGTAAAACTAACAGATCTCATGGAACGGATGGAGCTGAAGAACCTGCTTCCGGATATCGATGTAAATGAGATCGAGATCACGGAGGCAGCGGTAAACCGTCTTGCCCTCCAGCTTACCGGTTTTTTTGATTTCTTTCAGGCTGAGCGCATCCAGATCATCGGAAACGCGGAATACGCTTTTATCAAAACGATTCCGGACGAAAAAATGATCCCTATCTACC
>CACZOS010000058.1 GCA_902782815.1 uncultured Lachnospiraceae bacterium
CAGGAAACGGGGATTTGATCCGGAGATCGCTTCCATGGCGGCCATGCTCCATGACCTTCATGCCTACAAGACGGGATCCTATGAGGACCATGCTCATTTGGGTGCTGATCTGGCCAGGAAGATCCTTCTGGAATTGAATCTCACCTCGGAGGAGGAGACGGACAGGATCTGTTCCATGATCTATCATCATGATGACAAACTGGCGGTGGACAGTCCCCTGGATGAAGTGCTCAAAGACGCAGATGTGATCCATCACTGTATGAATGATCTGTCCAAGCCCATTAAGGACAAGGAAAAACAAAGATTTGAATCCCTCTGTCAGGAATTCGGGATGTGAGAAGATGAAAAGAAGGAAAATCATGGTCAGCGCCTGCCTGGCCGGGGTTAACTGTAAATACAACGGAGGAAACAACCGGAATGAGAAGATAATCAGAAGGATGGCCTCAGACGTGGTCATCACCGTCTGCCCGGAAGTCCTGGGAGGGCTTCCGGTGCCCCGTATTCCTTCGGAGATAAGGCAGGATACTGTCATCAATAAAGCGGGAGAAAATGTGGATCAGGCTTTTCGCCTGGGTGCGGAGAAATGCCTGGAACTTGCACTGAAGGAAGAGCCGGACCTGATCATTCTCCAGTCGAGAAGCCCCAGCTGCGGGGTGAACCAGAGGTATGACGGTACATTTTCAGGAAGACTGACAGACAGTCCCGGGGTGACAGCAGCCCTGCTGAAGGAGAATGGTTTTTCTGTTGTGGATGTGGAAGACCTTTTAAGTCTTGAGGAAATCATGGAAAAGCCATATCGGATCGTGGATATCCTGCCCCGGCAGGTTTCCGCGGAGAGGGGCGATCAGTATTCCCGGGCAGAACGGTATTTTCTGTCTGAAGACCGGGTCACACGCCTTCATGAAAGATATCTGGATCTGCTGCTGAAACTCAATTGCTATGAAGACATCCGGGTTTCCTTTGATTTCGGTGATCACTGGGAGCTGAACCCGGAACCGGAGTCATTAAAGAGAAAAATGGTTGACAGGAAGGCTCCCTGGACCCTTTACGCGGTGTTCGGATCAGACGATATGATGGCCGTTGTACACAGTGATGATACTTATATGACCATTGTCAATCCCACGGATGATTTCCCCGGAGTATTCGGGCAGCTGGTGCAGGCGGAGGGCCTGTTTTTGTGGGAAGACGGGACTGGTCCCGGGAAGGCATCCCGTAACCGGAACGGATAAAAGAACAGGAAAAAGACGTAAAGAAAGAAAGGAGATAAATGATGAAAAGAGTAGAACAGTTTTTAAAGGAAGCAGGTGTTTATTATCTGGCAACAGTGGAGGGGGATCAGCCCAGGGTGAGACCCTTCGGAACCATACACATTTTTGAGGATAAGCTTTATCTGCAGACCGGAAAGGTCAAGGATGTTTCAAAACAGATCCATGCCAATCCCAAAGTGGAATTATGTGCTTTCAAGGACGGAGTATGGCTGCGTCTGGCAGGGGAACTTGAAGAGGATGACCGTCTGGAAGCGAAGGAGTCCATGCTTGATGCCTACCCCTCCCTGAAAGAAATGTATTCTGCCGATGACGGAAATACGGAAGTCTTCTACTTCAAGAAAGCGACGGCAACCTTCAGTTCATTTACCGCCGCACCGGAGACCGTGGAATTCTAGCTGAAATCAATTGTGGAAAGGAAACAGACTGATGCTGACATTGGAAAGAGCCAGAGAGATCAATCAGGACATGGTTACCCAGGAGAACCTGATCCTTCATTCGAAAAACGTAAGCTATGCCATGGGGGCCATGGCAGATCATTTCGGGGGAGATAAAGAGTATTGGGAAGCCATCGGATATCTCCATGATTACGATTATGAGAAATACCCGGAGGAACACCTGCAGCATACCAGAGAGCCGCTGCTTGAAGCGGGGGCTTCCGAGGAGGATGTCCGGGCGATCTTAAGCCACGGATACGGACTGTGTTCCGATGTGAAACCGGAGACCGATATGGAGAAGAGTCTCTTCACGGTGGATGAACTTACAGGTATCATCCAGGCCTGTGCCAGGATGAGGCCTAAAGGGATAAGGGACCTCAATGTGAAGAGTTTTATGAAAAAATTTAAAGATAAACGGTTTGCCGCAAAATGTAACCGGGAAGTGATCAGGCAGGGCTGTGAGATGCTTGGCATGGAAGTGAAGGATGTGGCTCAGATCTGCATTGACGGCATGAGAGAGCATGCTGAAGAACTGGGACTCACCGGAACAGAAGAATAAAGATGACGAAGATCAGGTTAGAAATAAGGGGCTTTGGAGAATCCCTGCTTGAAGCTTTGAGGAGAGAAGGATATCTTCTTCCTTCATACTGCGGAGGGAAGGGAAACTGCGGAAAATGCGGAGTCAGGATCCTGTCTTCTGTCCCCGGACCAAAAGAAGGGGACAAATCTGTCTTTTCCGAAGAAGAACTGAATGAAGGCTGGAGGCTGGCCTGTCTGATCCGGGGAGAAGGGATCTTTGAACTGGAAATTCCCGAATACCGGGAAGAAGAGATTGCGGCGGAGGATTCCGTTATGGAATCTTCCGGCATTGTTGATACTGCCCCGGGAAAGAATCCTTCCTCCGGATACCTGGACGGAGAGCCTCCGGAATATGCCCTGGCTGTGGATCTGGGGACCACCACCTTAGCCGCCGGTCTGGTGGATACTGCCTGTGGAAAGATAATCCGGAAGGCTGTGGGAATCAACCATCAGCGGATCTATGGGGCGGATGTCCTTTCGAGGATCGATGCCGCCAACCGGGGAGCGGGAGTGAAACTGCAGGAAATCATATTGGAAGATCTTGACCGTCTGTGCCGTGATCTTGGTCTGTCTCAAGGGATAAGGGAAGTGGAGATTCCCGCAATCATCTCCGGCAATACCACCATGCAGCACCTTCTGCAGGGGCTGTCCTGCCGGACCCTCGGGACTTATCCTTTTCAGGCTGTTGATCTTTCCCTTCACAAGACAGGTAATATGACCTTTCTTCCGGGAATCAGCACCTTTGTGGGTGCGGATATTGTCAGCGGCATCATATCCTGCGGCATGGACAGAAAAAAAGAGATATCGATTTTGGTCGATCTTGGAACAAACGGGGAGATGGTCATTGGAAATCAGAACAGGATGCTGGCTGCATCTGCCTCCGCCGGCCCCGCTTTCGAGGGGGGAAATATTTCCTGCGGGACCGCCGGGATACCCGGCGCTGTGGAAACCGTCCGGATCCGGGGAGGTAAAGTCTC
>CACZOS010000059.1 GCA_902782815.1 uncultured Lachnospiraceae bacterium
GAATCTCTTCAGGACCCAGGGGCATCTGCAATGAGTGAAACAGATCTGCCGGAAGGAGCTTCCCTCGCTGGCGCGGCAATTCCAACGACGCCGCTATCATTTCCCGTAAGTGAAGAAAAATTAGCTGGAAAGAAGATTCAGAACACCGATGAAGCAAAGGTGTTTCTTCAGGACCTTCAGGAAGAAATCGGGTTTTCTGACATTTCTGAATTCTCTGATGCTTCTCCGGACGAAAATGAGCTGTATCACGTATATCGGTTCACCCAGATGGTGGGCGATCTTCCGGTGGAAGGCCGGGGGATCAGCCTGCTGACAGACTCGAATGGGCGTGTGATCGAGGTCGGCGGACGGTATCTGGATCCGTCTGAGATGGATACGGAAGTGCTCATCACATCCGGGGAGGCCTGTCAGGCGATCAAGGCTTATCTGGGAGCGGAAACGATGAAGCATATCGGTCAGGGCTGCGTCATCTGCACAGACGGCGAGAAAGGTGCGGCAGCCTGGAAATTCCTTTCCTTTGCCAATGGGGAGGCTTTCGATTGCTATGTATCCGCCCGGAGCGGTGACATACTCTCCATCAGGAGTATTGATTCGGAGGAAAGCGCTGTTGGCAGCGGAACAGATGCTGCCGATAAAAATGTGAAGTTCAAGACCGAAAAAATAAACGGCACCTACTTGCTGGAAGATTCCGAATCACATATACGTGTGTATGATTTGATATCATCCAAGGATGAGGAATCAACCCCAAACGATCCGGATTTTGTCATTCGGCCTGATTTTTCGGACGGGGATATGTTCTTTGCCATGTTTGATGCCAATGGACGGTGGGAATATGAGAGTGAGAAAGGATTTCCCATAACACTGGGCCAGGAGGCGGATCCGGATCATGATTACCGTTTGGTGCTGAATGATCATAAGTTTGCCATAACGGATCATGGAGAACTGCTCTATCCGGAAGCATACGTAGAGACTTTGTTCTTAAAGGAAGATCATACACACTTTGAGGTGTTAAGCGATGATGACAATATCTGGGAGAATAAGAGAGCTGTCAGTGCCATGGAGCATCTGCAGGAATGTTTCCGCTACTGGAGGGCGGCGCATAGAAGAAACAGCTATGATGACAGCAACAGTCCTTTAGCCTTTGGCTTGAATGGAAAAACAGGGAATGCAGCAACGAGAATATGGAAAATCCTTCCCGGATTCAGTACGGGATGGATCATGGTTTCGCCGAATTTTTCTGTAAAACTGAATGTGTTGGCCCATGAATTTACCCATGCGGTCATTCAAAGCCGTGTCCAGCTGGGAGATGGTTACCAATATGCAGAGGCGAGTGCCATCAATGAAGGTCTGTCAGATCTGTTTTCAGAATTGACAGAAGAATATATCCAGGGAAGCTGTGACTGGATAGTGAATAGTACATACAACGATAAACGGAACGAACGGAACATGAAGGATCCCGCGGCTTCGATAAAAGAAGGATCCCCCAACCCGCAGCCGTCCGTTTATCAGGGGGAATACTGGATTAGAGGAACAGATCACCATGAGAAAACCGATATTGCTCCTGAAAAAGACGATTATTGCAAGTACGCACATCATAATTTAACAGTCATCTCCCATATGGGTTATCTGATCATCACGGGAGACCTAAAGAAACCGGGACATACGAAAGCCCTTGGGACAGATTTGACCGGAAGATTGTTCTATAATACTTTCCCACGTCTGGAGAGAGATACCGACTTTGCGGAGTATGCTTCCATCTTGTACCAGACCGCGGTGGAAATGTTTCAAAAGGATCAGATGACGGCGGAAGAGGTCCGCTGCGTCTACCGGGCCATGGAAGAGGTCGGCCTGTTGCCGGTTTTCCATACCGGGGACGAGGGAATCGTAGATCTTCGATCTCTCACAGATATGGATCTGATCCATTACAGTTTGGATATCTACACAGTGAATCATATCAAAGTTAATAGTATTGCGGCAGACGTGATCTATGAGGAAGAAAAATATCATACCCATGCGGATATTCAAAGTGAATCGGACGACAAACCCGCTCTGCCTCCAGCCGCACCCGACGGTTTCAGCGCGGAAGTTCATAACGCCACAGCCTATAAGTTCGTAATCCGAAATCAAGAGACGGAAGATGAAGACTTCAGTTTCCTTCTCTTCCCCGACCAGGGTGAGCTGGTGGGAAATGTCATCGCTCCGTTTATCAATCGTCCGGATGAGGATCTATACTATTCTTATCTGAAGGACACTTACGGCACCGAAGAGAGTGACCTGGTCTCTGCCTATATCATGGATTTTGATCTTGACGGAAGGAAAGACCTCCTTACCGTGACGAAAGGCAGGGTGATCCTTGCCAATACGCCGCTGGGCGCGTTTGACCTGTATGACGGCGAGACGGAGGCGGCGACGCTTGACCTTGCCATGTACCAGTTGGATGAGGAAAACAATGTGGTGAAGACCGGAGCCATCCTTGGTACAGGAACAATCGAAGGACACAGCGAGGGCAAGATGTCGGTCTCCATCGTGCTGCATGACGGAAAACCCTATATCTGCGGATACAGCGAGAATGA
>CACZOS010000060.1 GCA_902782815.1 uncultured Lachnospiraceae bacterium
AGACTAAAAGCTTAAATTCTCTGTTCTTGCGTCCCGGTGAATTTCGTGTTATTGTTTATACGTTGTCCGCAATTATATCTACCTGTACGGTTAGAGCACCCATGGTACTCCAACCCTGCCATCTGCATTCGCAAAACAGCACACTTCGTGTGCCAGGTGATTTGTTTCGCTTCGCTCACAAATCGTTTTGTTCATTTTGGGGCAGGTTGCTAATGCAAAATCGTGGTTTCATTGCGATAAATCGCATGAAACCACGGTTTTGCATTACAACCGTACAGGTGTTTTTCGACCGAAGTGGTCACTAAAGTGACCGGTGCCAACTGCACAGGTGGGAATTTTTTGTTATGAAAGCAAGGAAATCTGCAAAAGGATAAAAGCGGAGGAAAAGGCAAGATGAAGATCCTGCTGGTAAATGATGATGGGATAGAGGCAAAGGGTCTGGCTGATCTGGCCAGAGTGTCAGCTGCCCTTGGCGAGGTCTGGATCGCTGCTCCGGATAAACAGTGCAGCGCAATGTCACACCGTCTGACGCTTGGCGTGGAGAAAGATATCATGATCCATCCGGATTATCCGGTTCCGGTGAAAAAAGCATACAGCATATCCGGTACGCCTGCTGAATGTGTAAAAATAGCTCTCCATGAACTGCTCCCGACGCCTCCGGACATTGTCTTTTCCGGCGTAAACTATGGCTGGAATACCGGATTTGATATTGCTTATTCCGGAACGGTTGCGGCAGCGCTGGAGGCGCGAATGAACGGAATCCGCGCCGCCGCTTTTTCCACCCAGGCAGTTCCCTGTCAGGAGGTTATGGAAAGAGACCTTATGGCGATTACCCGGGAATTACTTTGCAAAGATATCAGTGATGATGAGATCTGGAATGTCAACTTTCCTGGATGTGCGCTCAGGGATTACCAGGGGGAGCTATGGAATCGCAAGGTCGCAAGGGCACAACTGTTTCTGGATACGTATCAGAGAATCGAAAAAGGGAATGGTATCATCAGCGTTATTGAAAAGAATATAAAGATGCGGGAAGAGGACATACCTGAGGGATCAGATCTGAAAGCAGTTATGCAGAATTATACTTCGATAGGGAAAATCAGAAGTCATGTTCTGTAACATGGCGGGAGCGAAGCGGAGCCATGCGTGCTTCTTTCATACACCTTTGCGCGCGATAGAATATGGATACAAGTATGTTACGAAAGGTAAGGAAGAAAAAATCATGAGTTACTTCACATTAAAAAACGGTGAACAATTATATTATGAGGATGTGGGAAACGGGCCGGAAACCTTGATTATGATGCATGGCTGGACAAGCTCCCATGACATTTATGAGGAGCCGGTTTCAAAGCTGAAGGATAAAGCACGCTGTATCATTTATGACCATCGGGGACATGGGGGAAGTAAAAATGCCAATCTGGAAAATCCGTCTATGGAAACCCTGGCAGATGATCTGAATGAAATAATCCAGGGCCTGTCTCTTTCCCGTATCACCTTGCTGGGCTGGTCAATGGGCGCCGGCGTGGCGTTGAATTATGTTCGTATCTATGGCTGTGATGCCCTCAGGCAGATCATTCTGTGCGACATGACGCCAAAGCAGCTGAATGATGAAGAGTGGAAGCTGGGCCTTTATCAGGGGGCTTACACCAGGAAAGATATGGAGCAGGATGCAGGAAAGGATTTCTATTCACTTTATAAATCCTTTGCAGTCGGAGCGGTTCCCAGACTGAAAAAAATCCCTGGTTTCCTGCTTAAGCGGCCTTTGAAGAAGAGATTGTCGGAATGTGATGAAAAGGTACTGAGAAGCCTGTCCGCTTCCATGAAAGCGCAGGACAACCGGGACGTGGCGGGAATGGTCACAGTACCTTTAACCTATTTCTATGCTGATCCCGGCTCCTTGTTCAGCCCGAAGCTTGTCGACTGGTACAGGGATCAGGTAAAAACACCTTTTCATGCGGTATGCTTCCCGGGGAGCGATCACATGCTCGTGACGAATGACCCTGACAGGTTCACCGAGAATGTCGCAAAATTGCTGGCGTGAGAGTTTTTTGACGACAGAGGCTCTTTTGGCAAGCGTGGGGATGAGAGGCATATTGTGACGCCTCGGACAAAAGTTTTTGTCACAGGCTGATGCATGTTACATGTCAAAGGAAAAATTCCGGTTATGGGGAAAGGTGTGTTATGCGCATATTGATCGCGGAAGACGAGGTCGCGACGGCTAAGGCACTTCAGTTGCTCCTGAAAAAGAATAATTATACTGTCGATATTGTTCATAATGGAAATGATGCCTGGGATTATATCAGCACAAATCTTTACGACGCGATTGTGCTTGATATTATGATGCCCGGAAAATCCGGCATCGA
>CACZOS010000061.1 GCA_902782815.1 uncultured Lachnospiraceae bacterium
CTCTGCTGCCTCCTGAGGGGTGATCACTCCCCACATCCTGTTGAAGGTGTACATATTGAAGGGGAGGGAATAAAGCTCCCCCTTGTAATTAGCCACCGGGGAGTTGGTAAAACGATTGAAGTCCGCAAACCGGCCGACGTAATCCCAGACCTCCTTGTTGTTGGTATGGAAAATGTGAGAGCCGTAGCGGTGGACATGGATGCCCTCCACCTCCTCAGTGTAGACATTTCCCCCGATCTGGGGTCTCTTGTCAATGACCAGGACCTTCTTCCCGGCTTCCGCTGCTTCCCTGGCAAATGTTGCTCCGTAAAGGCCTGCTCCCACAATCAGATAATCGTACATGCGTCTTCTCCTTATATCCTGTAGTGTTTATTTTTTATAATCATTTATGTTCTGTTTCTATGTCTTCTTTCACCTGAATAATAACAAAAAAAGACCGGGGAATCAATGGCTTTTCCTGATCCCCGGCCCGGTATATACCCATTATCAGACGGCGTCCAGCATGCCGTAATATTTGTCGTAATTTGCCTGGAATTCACCCAGATAATCCTGGTCTTCGGAATGGTGAAGATTATGGATGTACTGGTGTTCCTGCCCGATAATGTGAGTGTCTATGGTACTGACGACAAACACGGCGATATCGGAACACTGGTCGGATATCCTCTCCATGTTGGTCAGCATATTTTCAAACTGCAGTCCCGCGTAGATATCACATTCATTGCGGGTCATACGCCGTATATGGCGGGAGCGGAGGGTCTCGATCAGGGAATCGATTACCTCCTCCAGAGGCTCAACCTTTTTGGCCGTCTCCAGGTCTCTGGTAAGATAAGCCTTCTCTGTCAGTCTGAGGATCTGACGGACTGCGTCTACGGCCACGCTGAATTCTTTTCTCGCTTCCTGGGAGATCACTCCGTCATTGGCCCGGAGGTTCTCCACGGCGTAAACCAGGTTCACGGCATGGTCTCCGATCCGCTCAAAGCAGCTTAAGGCCTTGATGAGGAAGCTCTGGTAAAGGTTGTCCTGCTCCTGGGTGATGTAGGGTGAGATGTCAACAATGTACTGATTGCAGGCATCCGCCAGACGGTCCAGAAGATCTTCCCTCTCCCGGATCCTCTCCACCCGTTTGGCATCATATTCGTTAAACACGTCGATAGCTGCTTCGAAGTTGTGGACGGCGATCTCTTCCATATGTCTGATGGCCTCGGTGGCCTGGGCAAAGGCGAGCACCGGACTGGTGATCAGGCGGCTGTCCAGCTGACGAAGCTGCTCTTCGATCTGGGCATCCTCATTCTCCACTGGCTTGTCGGGAACCAGACGTTCCGCCAGGTTGGCAAAAAGGCCGGAGAAGGGAAGCAGAAGCACTGCGGGAACCAGACGGAATACACCGTGAACATTGGCCACACCGCCGGAATTAAGGCTGGCGTTCCAGAAGGAATCGTTCAGGATGCCGGTCACACGTAAAACGGTAAGGGTAATGCTGATCAGCAGGGCCGCGATCACGTTATAGATCACATGGACCAGAGCTGTTCTGATCTGATTCGGTTTGGCACCGATCCGGCTCACCAGGAAGGTGGTGAGACAATCACCGATATTTACACCGATGATCACGGCAAAAACACCGCAGAAACGCACGCCCACGGAAGAGGCCATGGACTGCAGGATACCCACAACGGCGGAGGAACTCTGCAGGACTGCTGTCACACCCACACCGGAAAGGAATCCCAGGATATAATTATCCTCGAACTTCATCAGGAGGGCGCTGAGTCCGTCGCCCAGCTCGGAGACCGCGCTGCTCATAAAGATCAGACCCATGAAAAGGATACCGAATCCGATCAGAATGGAGCCGGCGTTTTTAAAACGGTCTGTCTTGAGGAACATGATCATCACCACACCGATGATCAGGGCTACGGGCGCCAGGTTATCCGCCTTGAAGAAATACAGGATACTGGTGGATCCCGCTGACACATCCATCAGACGGATGATCTGGGCGGTGATGGCAGTACCCACGTTAGCCCCCAGAACGATACCGATGGACTGACGGAAGGTAAGCAGGCCGGCCCCAACCAGACCCACGGTAAGCACGATGGTGGCCGTGGAGCTCTGGATCATGCAGGTAACCAGCATGCCGAAGAGAAAGCCGATGGCTGGCTTATTGGTCACTTTGGCCAGGGCGATCTTCATGGCGCCGCCGGAGGATTTCTTCAGTTCGTCTCCCATCATACGCATACCGTACAGGAAAAGGGCCAGTCCTCCGAATATGGCGATTATCTTATAGAATATATCCATATTTTCTCTCCTTTTTTCTCCCGGCCTGAGGCCGGGCTGACTTATGAATTCCATTGGAAATTCATGTAAATATAAGTCGAAAAAAATCAATTATATTATATAAATGGAGAGAATGGGTTGTCAATATAAAAATAACTGCCCCTATGTGCGGCAAGGAGTTACTGTGCAGCACATAGGGGCAGTTATTTTTTATTGGTGTA
>CACZOS010000062.1 GCA_902782815.1 uncultured Lachnospiraceae bacterium
ACGCTCCAGTGCCGTCTCAAAGCAGCACAGTCAGAACTGAATGACTTCTATTCCGGCAAAGCATATCAGGAGCTACTGGCTCTTCGGGATGCAGATGCCCGATATTACTGCCGCCTGCTTGCCATGAAGGAGCTGGAGCTGTCTAAGGCGCACGCCGAGACGGTGAGCATCCGGGAACAGTGGTTCGAAGTGTTTGAGGATACGGAAAAGGAACACCAGAAGGAGATTCATTCCCTGAAGAGTCAGCTGGCTGCGATGGAAAAGCGTGCGCTGAAGGCGGAACAGGACAGGGATGAGGCCCGGGACCAGGCGAAAGAATACCGCCGTATGTACTATGAAACTGCTGCTGCACTGGAAGACAGCCAGGGGAGAAATCAAAAACTGCTGGCCCAGCTGAATCGTGATTATGAAAACTCTTCCCTTCCTTCTTCCAGGAGCCCGAACCATAAGAAGATTTCCAATAACAGGGAACAGACAGGAAAGAAACCCGGCGGCCAGCCGGGACACAAAGGACACGGCAGAAAAAAGCACGAACCTACCGTGCCTATCGTGCCCCTTCCTGCACCCACAGAGGTAACGGAAGATCCGGGGTTTAAGAAGACTGGCAGGGAAATCATAAAGCAGGTGGTAGGAATAAAGCTGTCTCTCTCCGTTACCGAATATCATGCGGACATTTACAGCAACTCTGCCACGGGCGAACGAACTCATGCCGCATTCCCCGAAGGCGTCGTTGATGATGTCAATTATGACGGAAGTATTCGGGCGTTCCTGTATCTCCTCAATCAGCATTGCTGCGTATCTCTCGACAAGTGCAGCGAGTTCCTTTCTTTCCTCACAAACGGAGAGCTCGTCATCTCCAAAGGGATGATCAGCGGACTCGTCCACAGTTTCGCGAAGAAATCAGAAGAAGAGCTTAAAACTCAGTTTCGGGATATGCTTGCTGCTCCGGTAATGCATACGGATTACACCAGTGCCCGGGTAAACGCCGGAACCAGACAGGTACTCGTCTGTACTACACCTGATGGAAAAGCACTCTATTTCTCCCGCGACCATAAGGGGCATGAAGGAATAAAGAAAACGGTGGTCGAGGATTACCAGGGCATACTGGTTCACGATCACGATAAAACCTTCTTCCGCTATGGCTCCGGACATCAGGAATGCCTCTCCCATGTAAGCCGGTATCTCAAAAACAGCATGGAAAACGAGCCTGACCGGCAATGGAATACAGCAATGCAGTCGCTAATAAAGGAGATGATTCATTACCGAAACAGTCTGCCGGATGGAGCTGACCCGGATGCGGATCAGGTAGCAGCTTATGAAAAGCGCTACAAAGAAATCCTTGCTCTGGCTACTAAGGAATACGAAGATGTTCCTGCAAGTGACTATTACCGTGAAGGATACAACCTCTACCGAAGGATGGCGGAATACATGCCGGCTCACCTTCTTTTTCTCCATGATCTTCGCGTGCCTGCAACGAATAATGCCGCGGAGAGTAAGCTGCGTCCCATAAAACGGAAACTGGCACAGATGATGACGTTTCGGAGTGACGGCAGCCTCGATGATTTCTGCCGCAGCAAGAGTATGCTGGAACTGCTTCGACAGCAGGGAGGGAATTTATTCGACAGAGTATCCGGGATATTCGGATAAGACAAGACCGATGGCCGTCTGCTGTAATGCAGTATAGGTCATCGGTCTTTTTGACTCAAGTATACCTCTGAACAGTAACGTCTATAGTCACCGGTGTATCACGGTTTCCCGATGCTTACTTGAACTAAGTATCATATCATCTTATAATGCAATTGAGGGAATCATTATCAGGCCCCATAGCCCTTAGGTGGCTGGCTAGACGGATGGTTTCCTCTTTTTTAGTCAACAATTTCTCACGCGCCTCCGAGTGAACTTCCGTCCAAAGGTGCAGGATTCGTCATGTCGTACAGGCATCCAGTATATGGCTACTACATCATTACTACATCTATTTCGCTTTGTGGGATATGTAGATATAGGTTGATTTAAGCTCTGGTAAAAACGCAATATAAAGAGATACAAGCGGATTTAAATGGGTTTAGTAAACTATCAAGAATCCTCCCGACAATGAA
>CACZOS010000063.1 GCA_902782815.1 uncultured Lachnospiraceae bacterium
GAATACTCTCCTTCAGAAAGACACCAGTCATAAAGCAGGGCTCTTTCGAACATGGCGTAATCATTGACGATCTGATTTGCAGACAGGTCTTTACGGATCTCCCCCTTCTTCTGTCCTTCTCTGACGATCTGGTAAAGCATCTTGAAATACGTCCTCTTCCTGTTCAGAAGATGTTTCTCCCCGTGGGTCACCAGCTGGGAGGACAGGAGCCTGCCCAGCAGTTCGACAGAGACAGAGGTATCGATCATCTCAAACAGCTCATGGTTCATATAGGCCATTTTCCCCAGGGAATCCATACCGGGGTCAATGCTCCCCTGCAGTTCTTCATACTTATCATCGAACAACATATTTAAGGATCCCAGAAGGGCATCCTTCCCCTCAAAATAATGGTAAAAAGAACCTTTTGAAGTTCCGGACTCAAAGACGATCTCATCCACGGTGGTCTGATCATAGCCCTGTTCATAAAACAGTTTCCAGGCTGCCGACACAATTTTCTGTTTTGTGTTCCTCCCCTGTTTTTTTGCCATAATCTTCTCCTTAGACGATCACAGAAGGTGAGCTCTCAGTTCTTCCCCGCTCAGCCGGCTCAAATATGCAGGAGCGATATCAAAAGCCGTCATACAGCCGCTTTTACCCTCTTTGTTGAGGCGGACTGCCGCACGGGCATAAGAGGCAAGCACACTTCCGGTAAATTCCGGGTTTGAATCCAGCTTAAGCTGGAACTCGATCAACTCATTGTGCTCTTTCTCCGCGCCGGTCTTTCCGCTGCGGATGACAAATCCACCGTGGGCCATACCCTGATGATCACGGGCAAATTCTTCCTCATCAATGAAATGTACAGTGGTATTGTAATCAGCAAAATAATTGGGCATGGTCTTGATCTCTTCTTCGATCCCGGCAGGGTCTGCTCCTTCCTCCAGCACGACATAGCACTCTCTCTCGTGTTTATCTCTGGTACTCAGGTCGGGATCAGCCCCGCTTCTCACCGCATCAAGGGCCTTCTGAACAGGTACCGTATACTGCTTCGCGTTTTTCACTCCTGCAATCCGGCGGATGGCGTCAGAATGTCCCTGACTCACACCCCGTCCCCAGAAGGTATAGTCCTTGCCCTGGGGAAGAACGGCGTTGCTGTAGATTCTTGCCAGGGAGAAGAGACCCGGATCCCAGCCCACAGAGATCACAGCCACATTTCCTCCCTCTTTTGCTGCCGCATCCACATTGGCAAAGTGCTCCGGGATTCTGGCATGGGTGTCGAAACTATCCACCACATTAAAGAATTTTGCAAACTCCGGTGTCTGAAGGGGAAGGTCTGTTGCGCTGCCTCCGCAGAGGATAACAACATCCAGCTTATCCTTCCAGGATTCCGCCTCGGATATATTGGCAACGGGAACGTCCTTTGACGCGATGGTCAGGCTGGACGGGTCTCTTCTTGTGAATACCACCTTCAGATCCATGTCCGGAGCTACATTCACTGCCAGTTCAACTCCTCTGCCCAGATTTCCGTACCCGATGATTCCTACTTTCATACTCATTTCATTTCCTCTTTCTTTCTTTATTATGCTAACACAGTAAATTCTGTTTTCTATTATAACTTATTTTTGAAAAATTTAAAGTAAAAAATTTCATACTGAAAAAGCCACGATCCCTCCCTCGGGAGATCGTGGCTTTGTTTCAGTAATACCTGATCATCTCAATGATGTTGTACCCGTCATCATATCTGTATGACACTTTGTCCATGTTTTTTTTCACCAGAAAGATACCCAGACCGCCGATCTGCCTTTCCTCCGCGGAGGCAGTAACATTCGGATCCTCCCGGTCAAGCGGATTAAATGCCATACCACTGTCCATCAGAGTGATCCTGACTCCGGCGGGATCAGCTGTCGGTTCCAGATCAAGAACCGCCTCCCCGGGAGTGTCTCCATAAGCATAGCTGGCAATGTTGATAAACATCTCCTCAACACATAGACTGATCTTCATCTGGTCTTTCATCGGGCAGCCCATCAGTTCGAGCTGTTCTTCCAAAAAGGCCATTACTGTATTCAGATTATCTTTCAGCGCCGGAATTCTTATCTCAGCCATCCATTACCACCTTTTCTAATATTCCTATATGAACTACGCGTTATCAGACCAGATCGTAATAAGCCACGATCCGGAATCCCTCCGGGGCACTCACTGCCTCCGCACCGGAAGGTTCCCCGCAGATCCACCCCTTGCAGTTACTGTAATATCCTGAATAAACCGCATCAAAATTGGCCATGGTGGCCCCGGAATCGAGGATAATGTCCTCCTGGGATGTGCCCTCCTCACTAAGACGGCTTACAAGGATCACATGATGATCAGCCAGAATGTACCGATAGGGCTGTCTGTTTAAAAAACTCGGTGCAAGGCTTGCCGCATAAAGTGCACGGTCCAGCTGGGGATCTATAATGGTCCAGTCAACCGGCTCTCCCCATTTTCCGTAAAAGACCATCTCATCCTGCGCAATCTTGGGGGCAATATGGCCTTTTCTCTTGCTTACTTTCACATTTGACGGGGTCTTGATATCCAGACGGGTCAGAGTCCGTTCCTTCTTTCCTTCGCCGCAGGCGATGACCACCACCGCCTCCTTATCACTTTCTTCCAGGCAGAGGGCACGTTTGATGTTGTCACTCCCGTTTGTGGTCAGCCAGCAGTTTTCAA
>CACZOS010000064.1 GCA_902782815.1 uncultured Lachnospiraceae bacterium
AAACGGAATCTCCCGGTAAAGGAGACCAGATCGCCCATGTCCTGACCGATGAGGTCTCTGGGTCTGTCGGTCCAGATCATGTTGTAACAGGATTTTCCCGCTCTCCCATCCTTTGATGCAGGATCGATCCAATCAGGATGACAGTGACATGACACAGGCAGTTTTTTCCCTGTACCGGACTTAAGAGTGCAGGTTTCCTGTCTGCCGTTACAGCGGCCCAGAGTATTCTTTACGCATTGAGCCGACAGCATGGCGGGAAAACGGCCGTAAACCATCAGTTCCCCCTCTGCGTCATCTGAATGCTTCATAACCTCAATCCATTCTTCCCGGGAAAGTTCCACCGGCATTTCGTAAAATGATCTTACTCCGTTGTCCAGTGCAGGGATTTCCCTTAAAGTTCTGCTGTTCCAGGCATACATGGAGGCAGAATAGATCCTGGGAATATGTGTCCAGGAATCGGGAAGAATGGCGCATTCGTTTAGATTATGAATATAGATTCCCTCCCAGGCTTCCCTCTTCGCCGTTTGACCGAAATACTCTTCCATGGATTCCATTGTGGTCATCCGAAACACCCGGGGTAGGGACAGGCAGGCTTCTTTACCCGCTGAATGAATCTTTTCTTTCAGAATGATCAGATCCTCACGGGAGTAAAAATCCATCGGGAGAACGATTCCCCGGATCAGGGGGGAATCCAGACACAGATCCATGATCTCCCGATTGTAAACCACAGCATAGGCGGGAATGTCTTTTTCTTTAACCTTTCGGGTTACGAAAGCGGATGTGGAAAACGCCTCACCGTAAGAAACATCAGAATCCGGTCTTTCCGGAACCTGACGATAAAACGTATGGATATAGTCATCTTCCAGGCGTTGGTAAGCCTCCTGACGAAGTTCTTTAAGCCGGGAAGCAGGAAGGAAAAGTCCATCATCCAGATTCAGGGTAAACTCCTTTAATTCGAAGGGCACCTCCCCGGTTTTCCTCATCTGCCGCAGGACATCCTCCTCTGCCAGGGGTCGGTTTTCCGCTGTCTGAGGCATCGGACCGGGAAGGACGACTTTGATTCCCCTGGAAGACAGCCTGAGCAGCAAAGGCCTGTCCTTTCTGAGTTCAAGGCTGCCGCTTACCGGATATTTGATCTCTGTGTCCAGGATATCTTCCTTTATCCTTTTTTCCAGCGCTTCGCTGTGTCTGCGATATACCGCTTTCCCCGGGGTCAGCCAGGGAGTTTTCGGCACGTTTAAGCTGATCTCCCATCTTCCCTTCTTCCCGGCGCGGACCAGATCAGTTTTCTTCGGTACGGTGAGGACCAGCTCCTCCTCTCCGGGACCGGGGATGACCAGAAGGTCTTTGGGCTGAACCCGGCCGATTAGAGAAATGAGGGCCCTGTTCTTACGGATGGAAAGGATCTTCCCCATTTTTCTGCCCAGATGTCTCGGCCGGTCGACAGACATCATCTCTCTGCCGTTATGTCTGGACCAGTATCCGTCGGTGAAGGCGGTCCGGACATAAAGTTCCTCCAGTTCTTCAAGGTCCTTCTCCTCGATCCTGTAGGGACTGCCTGAAGCATAGAGATCCAGGTAATGACGGTATATGGAGGTTACGCCGGCCACATAATCGATGTTTTTCATCCTTCCTTCGATCTTGAGGGAATCCACCCCTGCACGGATCATGGAAGGAAGGAGATGAAGACTGCAAAGGTCCCTGGGACTCAGCAGATGCATCTCCGTTTTATGAACAGATTCTCCGTCTGCGTCAAAAGCCCGGTATGGAAGACGACAGGGCTGGGCACACCGGCCCCGGTTCCCGCTTCTTCCCCCGTAACAGCTGCTCAGAAGACACTGTCCCGAATAGGAATAACACAGTGCTCCGTGAATAAAGACCTCCAGTTCAAGTCCGGTGGCTTTCTTGATAGCAATCAGTTCTTCCCCGGACAACTCCCTGGCCGGCACCACCCTGTTCATACCCAGTTTCCCTGCAGCCAGGGCCCCGGGAATACCGGTGATGAACATCTGGGTAGATCCATGGATCTCCATCCCGGGAAAATGATCACGAATAAAAGAAGCAGCACCCGGATCCTGCACGATCACACCATCAAGTCCTGCTTCATAAAACGGCAGAAGATATGCATAAAGATCTGTCTGCAGTTCCTTCTCTTTAATTAGGGTATTGACCGTCAGATAGGCCCGCCGGTCATGAAAATGAAGGTAGTCCAGTGCATCGAGCACATCCTCGCCGGAAAAATTCCTGGCATAAGCCCTGGCTCCGAAGCGGGATCCGCCGAAATAAACCGCATCTGCTCCTGCCAGCACGGCTGCCTTCAGATGGTCAATGGAACCTGCCGGAGCAAGCAGCTCCGGCAATCCCTTCTCACGATAATTCATGTTTTGTCTCCAACTCAATGATCCGTTTCTGCATCTCATTAACCTTGGTCTTATATTCAATGACCAGGCGGTTGGCAGTATCGATCCGCATATCCTTCTCCACCAGTTCCTGTTTGAGCCGGTAGATCTCCTCCTCCTTTTCCTGGTACTCCTTGGCACTCACATCTTTTTCATCCTGCACCTTGAAAAGTTCCTCGGCGAGATTGAGAGAGAGAAGGATATTACGGTAATCCGGCGAGAGCTTATTGAAATTCGGCATCTCCTTTAATTCCCGGATCTTATTATCCACATAGGAAGCGATCTTCTGCATATAGGCCTCACTGGACCCGCCGGCCAGCATGTAGACTTTTCCGTCGATGATTACTGATAACTTCGGTTTATTGTCCGGCTTATTCTCCATATCTGTTTCCTCCTTGGATATTTATATGTCTAATATAATTCATCCGGGACTGTGATCCCCAGATGTTCATATGCATGTCTGGTCAGGGCCCTTCCCCTGGGTGTTCTTTTGATCAGCCCTCTCTGGATAAGATAGGGCTCGTAGACATCCTCGATAGTACCGGCATCCTCTCCGATGGCAGCCGCAAGAGTGTCCAGTCCCACCGGTCTGCCGGAAAACTTAAAGATCTTGGCATCCAGCATAACCCGGTCTGTGGCATCCAGGCCGAGACTGTCAATATCCAGCATATCGAGGGCTTCCCCGGCTATCTCCCGGCTGATCTCTCCCTGATACTTGACCTGGGCATAATCTCTGACTCTGCGCAGAAGGCGGTTGGCCAGCCTGGGGGTTCCCCTGCTCCTGCAGCCGATCTCCACTGCTCCTTCCCTGTCGATCTTCACCTTAAGCAGGTCAGCTGATCTGGTAACGATATAAGCCAGCTCATCCACCGTATAAAACTCCAGCCGGTTTACCACCCCGAAACGGTCGCGAAGGGGGGCGGTCAGCATGCCGGCCCTGGTGGTTGCGCCCACCAGAGTAAATCTGGGAAGATCCAGACGAATGGATCGGGCGGTCGGACCTTTTCCTATGAGAACGTCAATGACAAAATCTTCCATGGCCGGATAGAGAACTTCCTCCACCTGCCGGTTAAGACGATGTATCTCATCGATAAAAAGGATATCCCCGTCACTTAAGCTGTTTAGAATGGCGGCGATATCACCGGGCTTCTCAATGGCCGGTCCGGAGGTGATCTTTAAATGACTGTTCATCTCATTGGCAATGATCCCCGCCAGGGTAGTCTTGCCCAGTCCCGGAGGCCCGTATAAAAGAACATGATCCAGGGATTCTCCCCGCATCCTGGCTGCCTCAATGAAAATATTCAGGTTCTTTTTGACCTGTTCCTGTCCGATGTATTCTGTTAAACGCTGGGGACGAAGACTGCCTTCAATAGAAATGTCTTCCTCCGTAAATTCCGTTGTGATAAAACGATCCATGGTTTACCTCAGTGTGAGAACGACTTTAAGGGCTTCTTTTAAAAGCCTCTCGGAATCCATATCCGCGGCTCCTTTAACTCCGTGGACAGCCCGGTATGCCTCCCCGTTGCTGTAGCCCAGGGCAGTCATCGCCTCGATGGTATCCGCAACGCTGTCAATACCGGTCAGAGGTGCTGCAGGGGCGCTTTCCTCAGTGGGCTGTTCGCCGGCTATATCCTGAAGATCCAGCTTATCCTTAAGCTCCATGATCATCCTTCTGGCCCCTTTTAGGCCTATGCCGGGTGTACGTGATATGGCTTTGGCATCCTCACTGAAAATGGCATAGTAGAGGTCGGAAACCGTCATGGTGGACAAGACGGACAAGGCAGCCTTCGGTCCTATCCCGTTCACTCCCAGCAGGGTCTGGAAAGTGTGCAGTTCCTCCGAGGTAAGAAAACCGTAGAGAGTGATCATATCCTCCCTGACATAAAGATGGGTCTGCAGGATGACCTCATCCCCGGTCCTGACCTTATCCACAATAGAGGAAGGCGTCTTCACCTGATAGCCAATCCCATGGTTATCAACTATGACCCCTTCTGCATCGACATAAGCCGCAATACCTTTTATAAACGAAATCAATGACCGCACTCTCCTCCTCTAATCCTGACTTAACTCTAACATAAACCCGCAAAAAAAACAACTGTTCGATTGAATTAAGAAAAAAAGGATGTTAAGTTGAAAGAAGATACTTCAGGGAGGGTGGAAAATGAAAAAAAGCATGCTGCGATACCCGGCTGAGCCCCGGGCGCTGGAATACATTCCCGAAGGTGCGGTCTTCCTTGATATTGAGACAACCGGACTGAAAAAAGAGACGGATATGATCAGCCTTCTGGGCTGCGGTACAGTCACAGACGGTCTGCTCTGCATCGTCCAATGGTTTAATGATGACGGGATCAGCGAAGAAGATATTCTGAAGGATTTTCTGATATTTCTTGAGAAACATCCGGGACCCCTGATAACCTTCAACGGCGGCCGGTTTGACCTGCCTTTTCTCCGGGCCCATCTCTGCTACAATGAACTGGCCCGGAATCAGTATAATTGTCCCCTTCTGGATAACCGGGA
>CACZOS010000065.1 GCA_902782815.1 uncultured Lachnospiraceae bacterium
AATATTTGTAAAGTAACCTATCTGGATCACAGCGGCTTCCTGGTGGAGACAGAAAACCGCTATCTCCTCTTTGACTTCTGGAAAGGGGAACTTCCGGCTCTGAGCTATGAGAAACCCCTCTATATCTTTGCATCTCATGTCCATCGGGACCACTATCACCGAAGGATCTTCAAGCTGGAGAACTCCTGCAGAAAAGTGTCCTACATCCTGTCCTTTGACATACAGGAGTCAGACAATTCATGGAAAAAGGCGGATCATATTCTGATGGTCTGGCCTGATCAGGAATATGAGATGGAAGATCTTCAGATTGAGACCCTGAAATCCACGGATGAGGGAGTGGCCTTTATCGTTAAAACTGACGGTCTGGCCATCTACCACGCCGGAGATCTCCACTGGTGGGAGTTTGCCGACAGGGAGGAAGAGAGAAATCAGACCAATATCCGTAATTACCGGGAGGAGATCGGGAAGATTGCCGGCAGAAGATTTGATATTGCCTTTGTGGTGCTGGATCCCCGCCAGGGGGACCAGTGGGAAAAGGGCATGGATCTTTTCCTGTCCCGGGCAGGAGCACGATATGTATTCCCTATGCATTTCTGGGGTGACTACAGTCTGGTGACCAGATACAAGAGGAACAACCAGCTCAAATTTGTTACCAGTGAGATCATGGAGATCAGCAGACCGGGTCAGGAATTCACCCTGAAAGTATAAGCAGGACTCCTGTACAGCCAATTCCATTGAATCCACGGACTGTCTGTGCTATAATCAAAAAAGGGGAAGGCAATTAAAAGGAATTTTTGGGAGGGTGAGCACTACTATGGTTCGAGCGGAACTGACTATTGAAACAACGCAGGGTATCCATCTGGCCCCGGCCAATCTGATTGCCGAAACTGCGGACAGATTCAAGTCTCAGATACATTTCAAGACAGAGTATATGGATATCAATGCAAAAAGCATTATCAATATTGTGGGGGGAACCCTGCGCAAAGGGGATAAGATCCTCTGTGTCTGCAACGGGCCGGACGAGAAGGAGGCCCTGGAAGCCATGAAAGACCTGCTGTCACAGGATCTGGACCAGATACTGACGGATAAATAAAACATGATCACCGGATTTTGTCAGGATGAATAACCCGGGCTGCCGCATATCTGTGCGAAAGCCCGGGTTATTCATCCTTTATCCAGCCTGTTCAGGATGCCCTCCATATCAATGCCCGGATGGGTAAGATACATCCGTGTACTTTCCCGGGATACATCCGTGGACAGGTTATGCTTTTTTGCGATTGCCTCAACGGATTTTCCGGCTTCAAGGTCTTTCATTACAGCAGGAAGTCTTTCGGCGATTTCCTGCCGGTTTTCTTTTTTACCTGAGGGGAGCTGCTTATGGGGGATCAGGATTTTCTCCACAGAGTATTCTCCGGGCTTATCCCCAACATGAAGGATGGCCAGGGTGATCTCCTGATGAAATCTTCTGGGACCACAGCTGCCCGGATTGAGATAGAGCATCCCCCCAATCTTTTTCTCCTCATATCTGTGGGAATGGCCATAAATGATCAGGTCTGTATTCAGCAGATTTTCCGGTATATATTTCTTGTTATGGACCATGAATATATGCAGACCGCATATTACTCCACGGAATGTTTCCGGGATGTCCTTTGCCCACTCCTTATCATTGTTGCCGCGGACAACGATTACCGGGGCGATGGTATTCAGCCGGTCCAGTATGCTTTTCTTATTGATATCCCCTCCATGGAGGATGTATTCACAGCCTTGAAGAGTTTCCAGGACTTCCGGCCGGAGAAGCCCGTGGGTGTCTGATAATATTCCGATCTTATGCATGATGTTTATTCCACTGCTTCTTCAGCTTTCTGCTTTGTCAGCATCTCACTCTCGGTAAGGATCTCTTTCTCCCTCTCCCTTCTGATCTTCCGAAGGTTCGGCCGCAGGATCCGGATCAGGGTGTGGTAATTCTTTTTATTTTCCAGGAAATAATTCACCTCGGCTCCGTAAAAGACCATGGACATACAGAAATACATCCAGGTCAAAAGGATCATGATACCGGCCATGCTTCCGTAGATGTAGGTAAAGTTACTGAAATTATCCACATAGAAGGCGCAGAGCTTGGAGACGATGATCCAGCCGAGGGAAGCCACGATGGCCCCCGGATACTGCTTCCAGAAGTTACTTTTTCTTCCGGGAATAAAACGGTAGATCCACATAAAGATCACCACCAGGACCAGGAAGGTGACGATGGAACCCCGGTTGATCAGCAGTGCCACTATGGGTTCCAGGAAAGGAAAATGTACACTGATGAATACAAGAAGCTGATTGCTGAAGACCCATAGGATCAGCATGGCCACGATAACCACGGTAAACAGCAGGGTATAGAGGATACTGAAAAATCTCAGTACAAAGAAATTCCGGTCATCCTCGATGTCGTAGACCGAGTTCAGGCCCTTAACGATGGAATAGATCCCCTTGGAGGAGGACCAGAGGGCCAGAATGATGGATATGGTAAATACAGTGTAGCCGGTCTTATGATAGATTTCATTGATGATACCCTCGATCAGGGAATCACTCTCGAAAGAGATGAGTTCTGTCAGGATATGCTGGATGTCCCCCTTGGTAAAAGGCAGATATTTGGCCAGGGTCAGAAAAAAGATCATAAAAGGGATGAAGGACAGAAGGATGAAAAAGGCGGACATGGCCCCGAAGGCCGTGATGTGATCTTCGTTGCATTTCTTGGTGAAATCGAAGATCAGCTGGCCCAGGTCCTTCAATCTTCTTTTGGGAATGTATTTCTTTAACTCTGAGAGCATAAAATACCTCCGGAATAAAAAAGCCGTCCCATACAAGATGAGACGGCAGAACAGTCTTACCCGAAATGCCTTATCTTGCATTTTGAGTCCTAGCCCGAGCTAGGTGGGTAACCGCAATCCCTTTCCTGACTTCCTCCGATAAGAAAATGAGGCCTGTCATTCCGTCGATAATCTAGGTTTCCCTTATTCAAAAATGTAGGTTCAAAATAACAAGACCTTGTCGAACATTCCAGGCTATGATGTTATATTAAATATAAATGATGCGACAAGATAATACAAGGGAAATATTTGTCAATCCAGGACCAGTTTATGGTCGATCACATGATAATCTCTGTTGATATTCTTAAGCAAAGTGTGCTTCATGTAGGATACCAGAGCATCCTCCCCCTTTTCCGCCAGTATGGTCAGGAGGAATTGGGTAAGGAAATCCGTCTCCTTGTCGACCATCAGGATGTTATGCCCCCGCATGTAGTAGTCCAGGGCGCTTCTGTCCCGATAGGCATCCTTCTGATAGTTTTTACAGGCACAGATCCGGTCGATGACCATCTCTGCCACGTATCGTTTGGGCATTTTCATGCCCACCCAGCCTTCTCCGGGAACAGGGCTCAAGTCGATCCAGTATTCCAGATGATGAGGGTTTATCCCCTTATGGTGGAGCCATCCACGGGAGACCCGGTGTAGTTTTTTCTCCATGTTATAAGGACTCTTATCACCCTGGTAATAACGGATACCCGGAAGGAATTCCCTGGGATGGTACTTGGACAGGTCGTGGAGGAGTCCCTGTCTGTAGAGGCCTACCCGGAAACACATACGTGTCACCAGCATCTTATGATGGTTGATGGTTTTCAGATGTCCCCTTATATTCATGAAAATGAATCCTCCCCATTCACGGTCTGTCTCTTATCTGTTTCGCAATAATATAGTACTACGTTCCGTCTTTTTACGCAAGAAATCCCTTTGTTTTTCCCTAGAAATAAGTTGACTTATTCACGGCTCTTTGCTAAAATATTGGAGATTATGTGTAACTATGCAGAGCCGAAGATACAGCCAGGTCTGTCGGGCATGGGTTCCGGATAGTTACGGCTATACGTGGAAAAGGAATAGCAGGTAAAGGCAGCTGCCTCGTCCCTTGTTTTACAAGGGGCTTTTTCTTATTCAATCGATATAAAAGGAGTAGATAGCATGAAAGACAAGTTGGAACAGATTAAGAAGAATGCGTTGTATGCCATAGAGGCGGCCGCAACCATGGATGATCTGAATCAGGTGAGAGTGACTTTTCTGGGCAAGAAGGGAGAACTCTCCAAGCTTTTGAAGGGTATGAAGGACGTTGCTCCCGAGGACAGACCCAAGATCGGTCAGATGGTCAATGATTCCCGGGAACTTATCGAGGCCGGCCTGGAGAAGGAGAAGGAACTCATCTTCCGCAGGATCCGCGAAGAGAAGATGAAAAAAGAAGTGATCGATGTCACTTTGCCGGGGACTAAGGTAAATGTGGGTCACCGTCATCCCAACCAGATTGCCCAGGAAGACCTGGAGAGGGTGTTCGTGGGCATGGGCTATGAGGTGGTGGAAGGACCTGAGGTGGAGTACGACCGCTATAATTTCGAGCTCCTTAATATCCCCGCCAACCATCCTGCCAAGGATGAGCAGGATACCTTCTACATCACCAAAGATATCCTTCTGAGGACCCAGACTTCTTCTGTTCAGGCCAGGATCATGGAGACCGGCCGTATGCCCATCCGTGTGGTATCTCCGGGACGGGTATTCCGGTCTGATGAGGTGGATGCCACCCATTCCCCGTCCTTCCATCAGTTTGAAGGCCTGGTGGTAGATAAGAATATCACTTTTGCCGACCTTAAGGGAACACTCCAGCAGTGGGCAAGGGAATTTTTCGGACCGGAGACCAAGGTCAAGTTCCGTCCCCATCATTTCCCCTTCACTGAACCCAGCGCCGAGGTGGATGTAAGCTGTTTCAAGTGCGGAGGAAAGGGATGCCGGATGTGTAAGGGCAGCGGATGGATCGAGATCCTGGGCTGCGGCATGGTTCATCCTAAAGTACTGTCTGACTGCGGCATCGATCCGGAAGTCTATTCCGGTTTCGCCTTCGGTATCGGCCTTGAACGTGTCACCATGCTCAAGTACGAGATCGATGATATGCGTCTCTTATATGAAAACGATGCCAGATTCCTGAAACAGTTCTAAGGAGGGAGAAGACTGATGTTAACACCGATATCATGGATAAAAGCTTATGTTCCTGATCTGGACTGCTCCGTTCAGGATTATGTTGATAAGATGACTTTGTCCGGTTCTCATGTGGAGAATGCGGTATACCTGGATAAAAACCTGGAAAAGATCGTGGTCGGCCGGGTGGACAAGATCGAGAAGCATCCCGATGCGGATAAGCTGGTGGTCTGCCAGGTCAACGTGGGAGAGGCCGAGGATGTGCAGATCGTCACCGGAGCTCCCAATGTATTTGAGGGAGCCCTGATTCCTGTGGTTTTAGACGGCGGAAGAGTGGCCGGCGGCCATGACGGAAGCCCCAATCCCGAGGGTGGGATCAAGATCAAGAAAGGAAAACTTCGCGGTGTGCCATCCTACGGGATGATGTGCTCCATCGAGGAGCTGGGAAGCGACCGGAATTTCTATCCGGAAGCTCCCGAGGACGGCATCTACATTTTTGATAAAGCAAAAGGCGTTAAGCCCGGTGATGATGCTGTGGCTGCATTGGGTCTTCATGACGCTGTGGTGGAGTTTGAGATCACTTCCAACCGTGTGGATTGTTTCAGTATGATCGGCATGGCCAGGGAAGCTGCCGCCACATTCAATAAACCCTTCTGTCCGCCTGAAGTTCCTGTCATCGGGAACAAGGAGGACGTGAACGATTTCATTTCCGTCTCCATTGAGGATCCGGACCTCTGCAGACGTTTTACCGCCAGAGTAGTGAAAAACATCAAGATCGGCCCGTCCCCGGAATGGATGCAGAGAAGACTGGCAGCCTGCGGGATCCGTCCCATCAACAATATCGTGGATATCACCAACTATGTCATGGAAGAGTATGGCCAGCCCATGCATGCTTACGATCTGGAGAAGATCCGCGGACGCAGGATCATCGTGAAACGCGCCCAGGATGGGGATACCTTTACCACCCTGGACGGACAGGTGAGGAATCTGGATCATGAGGTCATCATGATCAATGACGGGGAAGGCCCGGTCGGCATCGGCGGAATCATGGGCGGGGAGAACTCCATGGTTACGGATGATATCAAAACCCTGCTGTTCGAGGCGGCCACATTTGACGGAACCAATATCCGCCTTTCCTCCAAGAGGATCGGCCTGAGGACCGACGCTTCCGGCAAGTTTGAAAAGGGTTTGGAACCCAGGTCTGCCCTGGAGGCTATCAACCGTGCCTGCCAGCTGGTGGAAGAGCTGGGTGCCGGAGAGGTTGTCGGCGGAGTTGTGGATGTCTGGCCGGAACCCACAGAAGATATAACCCTGCCCTTTGAGCCGGAGAAGTACAACCGGCTGCTGGGAACAGATATGTCCGAGGAGGAAATGATCGGCTACCTGACTCCCCTGGAGATCGGTTATGATCCGGAAACCCGGATGCTGAGCATCCCCTACTTCCGTCAGGATCTGCGTTGTTCTGCGGATATCGCGGAAGAGGTGGCCAGGTTCTTCGGCTATGACAACATCCCCACAACCCTCCCCCACGGCGAGGCTACTGCCGGAAAGATTTCCTTCGCCGCCCGTATTGAGGGGGTTATCCGTGATGTGGCGGAGCAGAACGGTTTCTGCGGGGCCATGAGCTACTCCTTCGAGAGTCCCAAGGTATTTGATAAACTGAGACTTTCTCCGGATGATGTTCTGCGCCAGGCGGTGGTGATCTCCAATCCTCTGGGTGAGGATTACAGTATCATGAGGACCATCGAATTAAACGGTATCCTCACTTCCCTGGCAGGCAACTATAATCACAGAAATAAAAATGTCCGTCTCTATGAGATCGCCAATGTATATCTTCCCAAGGCGCTTCCCCTGACCGAACTTCCGGATGAGCGGAAACGTCTCGCCCTGGGTATGTACGGGGAGTGTGATTTCTTCCTCCTCAAAGGCGTTCTGGAAGAGATGTTCTTAAAGCTGGGCATCAGTGACAAAGTATCCTATGAACCCAGCAAGGATAAGCCCTTCCTGCATCCCGGCCGCCAGGCCATGATCTATGTGGGCGGGATCTGTGCCGGCTATCTGGGCCAGGTACATCCTGAAGTGAGCGACAATTACGGGATGAAAGGCGAAGCCTATGTTGCCGGTATCGATCTTCCGGTGATCACCCGCTTTGCCACCTTTGACCGCAGATATGTGGGTGTGGCAAAATACCCGGCTGTCAACCGTGACCTTTCCCTGGTTATGAGCAAAGACATTTTTGTAGGTCAGGTGGAAAAGATCATGAGGGACAAGGGCGGTTCCCTTCTTGAAAGCATAACTCTCTTTGATATTTATGAAGGCGCCCAGATCGGCAAGGGCTATAAATCCGTTGCCTACAGTCTGGTCTTCCGGTCGCCGGAACGCAGTCTTGAGGCCTCTGAGGTCAACAAGATCCTGGAAAAGATCCTCAAGGAACTGGATAATTTAGGAGTGAAGATCAGATCGTGATGAAAACCAGTGATTTTTATTTTGATCTGCCCCAGGAACTGATCGCCCAGGATCCTCTGGAAGACCGTTCTTCTTCCCGCCTCCTTGTCCTTGACCGGGAGACGGGAGAGATCAGACACAGGGTTTTCCGGGATATCCTAAGCTATCTTAAGAAGGGTGACTGTCTGGTGATCAATGATACCAAGGTTATCCCTGCCAGACTCATGGGTACCAAGAAGGATACCGGTGCAGGGATTGAAATCCTCCTTTTGAAACGCAGAGAGAATGATATCTGGGAGACCCTGGTAAGACCCGGAAAGAAATGCAGGCCCGGAGCCAGGGTGGTTTTCGGAAACGGGGATCTGGAGGCTGAAGTGCTGGAGGTTCTGCCGGACGGCAACCGTCTGGTACAGTTTGCCTACCAGGGGATATTTGAGGAAGTTCTGGACCGGCTGGGCCAGATGCCGCTTCCTCCTTACATCACCCATCCTTTGAAGGACAGGAACCGTTATCAGACAGTGTATGCCAGATATGAAGGCTCTGCTGCAGCCCCCACCGCCGGACTCCATTTTACGGAGGAACTGCTTGAGCAGATCCGGGCCATGGGGGTGGAGATCGCCCGGGTGACTCTGCATGTGGGCCTGGGGACTTTCCGCCCGGTGAAGGTGGAAAATGTTCTGGATCATCATATGCATTCCGAATACTATCAGGTTACCCGGGAGGCTGCGGACCTGATAAACTCCGCTAAAAAGGCGGGAGGCCGGATCATTTCCGTTGGGACAACCTCCACCAGGACCCTGGAATCCGTCGCCCTTGAGGACGGAACCGTACAGGCCGGAAGCGGGAATACCGAGATTTTTATCTATCCGGGCTACCGTTTTAAGGCCATCGACGGGCTGATCACCAATTTTCATCTCCCTGAATCCACCCTTTTGATGCTGGTATCCGCTTTGGCCGGGAGGGATCACATCCTCAAGGCCTATGAGGAGGCAGTGAAGGAGAGATACCGTTTCTTCTCCTTCGGGGATGCCATGTTTATTACCGACGACCTCATGGAGGCCGGGGCAGAATAGAGAAAAGCAATGCGTAAATCAAAGGTCAGACCAAAAAGAATAAATATTTCACCCGCCGCTTTTATCCTTCTGGGATTCGGACTGGCCATTCTTGTGGGATCCCTGATCCTGACCCTTCCCTTCTGTTCTGCGGAAGGGACATTTACCCCTTATATCGATGCCCTTTTTACCGCTACCACCTCCGTCTGTGTCACCGGCCTGGTGACCGTCAGCACGGCTTATCACTGGAGTATTTTCGGCCAGGTGGTCATTCTCCTGCTGATCCAGCTGGGAGGCATGGGTGTGGTGGCTGTTCTTATTCTCTTTCTGCTGGTCCTGCGCAAGAGGATCGGCATGAAGAGCCGGATTCTTATCCAACAGTCCTACAGCCTGGATACCATGAAAGGGGTAGTGTGGTTTCTGATCCGGATCATCCGGGGAATGATCATTGTTGAACTGGTCGGTTTTATCTGTTATCTTCCGGTATTCTGCCGTCAGTTTGGTCCCGCAGGCATATGGAAATCCCTTTTTCTGTCCGTATCCGCCTTCTGCAATGCAGGTATGGACATTCTGGGAGACGTCAGTCTGGCCCCTTATGCGGGCAATTACTGGATAAACGGAGTGACCATGGCTCTGATCGTTCTGGGCGGTCTGGGATTCATGGTATGGTGGGAGGTTCTGGACCTGATCAAAAAATGGTTCAGGAGCAGAAATAATCCGGATAACCCTGTGGTCCTGAGGATGTCTCTTCATGCCAAGATCGTTCTGAGTTCCACATGTGTACTTATCCTTTCAGGCATGCTGGTAACTCTGCTCACCGACTACCATAATCCCCTGACTTTGGGGAAGATGGATTTTTCCCGTAAATGTCTGGCAGCTCTTTTCCAGTCAGTGACCACCAGGACTGCAGGTTTTTATACTATCCCTCAGACCGGGCTTTCCGATTCCGCGTCCCTGGCAAGTATGGTCCTCATGTTCATCGGCGGGTCTCCGGGCGGAACCGCAGGAGGGATCAAGACCATGACGGCGGTCATCCTTCTGGCAGCGATCCTGTCAGAGACAGAAGGCCGGGAGGAGGTCGTCCTTTTCAAAAGGGCCATATCCTCCGAATACGTGAGAAAGGCTCTGACAATCGTGGGATTCAGCTTCTGTATATGGCTCTTTTTCACGTTCCTTCTTTGTGGAGTGGAGGGAAAGGATTTCATGCAGCTGTCCTATGAGACGGTATCCGCCATCGGAACCGTGGGCCTGAGTAAGGATGTAACTCCTATGCTCAGCTCCGCGGGCAAGCTGATCATCATCTGTCTCATGTACGCCGGCAGGGTGGGACCGGTGACTTTCGCGGCAGCCTTCCTTACCAGAGACAAGAAGGATATGATGGTTCATTATGCGGATGAAAATGTATTTCTGGGATAATTTCCGGGAAAGAGATAATAGATTATAGAAAAAACAGATCAAAATCCGGCGCAAGCCGGCCGGAGGATCGGATGGAGGAACAGATATGGCCAGAGTGAAGAGCTATGCGGTGATCGGGATGGGAGGTTTCGGCACAAGTGTCGCCAGGAACCTTGCCCAGGAAGGGATGGAAGTGATGATCATTGACATCCATAAAGACAAGATCAATGCTATCTCCTCGGAGGTGACCCATGCACTGCAGTTGGATGCCACCAATGAAATCGCCATGAAGAATATCGGACTGGAAAACATGGATGGAGTCATCATTGCCATTGGAGAAAAACTGGAAGTCAGTGTAATGGCAACCATCATATGCAAGGAGATCGGTGTGCCTCTGGTAATCGTGAAGACAGAGACAGGCCTCCAGAAGAAGATCCTGGAAAAGGTGGGAGCCGATCAGGTTATCCTGCCGGAAACGGAAAGCGGTTATCGGCTGGCAAAGAATATCACCGGGAATTTTATCGATTTCTTTAATCTGTCCAATCAGATGAGCATAGCGGAGATGTCGGTGAGACCGGAATGGCTGGGCAAGTCATTAAAGGAACTCAATCTCCGTTCCAGATACCATATCAATATCCTCTCTGTCCAGCAGGCAGGAGAGGATATTCCGGATGGATTCCCGGATCCCGATGAACCCTTCCGTGAGGGGGATATCGTGATCATTGCGGGAAAAAACGAAGATATTCAGAAGATAAATGATCACTGACCGGCAGGCAGTTTTCCTCCTGCGGACAGGGCTGTCTTCAGAGAGGCTTTGTTGGAGGCCGGAATCCTGGCCACAATATCATAAAGATCAAGATCCCTGCGGGCATAGCTGATCAGCCCGCGGATCCATTCCCCGGCGTACCCTTTTCGGCGTGCGCTTTTTTTTGTGACATAACCGATTTCCACTTCATGTTCCTGCTGCTTATCTGCGGCAGGGATTTTCCTTTTCTCTGCAGGGGGTGAATCCGGGCAGAAACTGACCTCCAGGATTTTTTCTCCGACTCTTTCCCCGCTTCCTTCCTCAGTCCGGAAAAAGCCGGCAAGACCCAGAAATTCCCCGGTTTCTTTCCGGAAGGCAGCATAGATCCCGTAGCCGTAGAAGGGATACTGGTAACGGATATAAGCAGCCAGAAAGACTTCCGGAGCCTCCTCCCCCTCACGGAAGAATTTTGTCGTGGAGTCTTCCTGCTCCGCATCAAGATCCAGAAGAAGAGGAAGATCCCGCAAGGTGAATTCCCTGAGCAGACAGCGGTCTGTAGTCAGAATGACAATAGGAATCCCGTAGTGACGGTGATGTACTTCCAGAAGATATTCATAGGAGAGGGCCCGGGGAGAAAGGACCAGCCAGGGACTTCCCATAAGGTCTTCATTGCCGTTGTTTTTGTGGGAGAAGGCAATGACCGGCAGACCGGAAGATTTCCAGAAGGCAATTCTCTCTTCAGTATCCGTCATGATTACGATATTCCCGGAATTCTCAGGCAGAATCTTTCCGTATTCTGTCTTCTTGTCCATTTCCCGTAAGAGAATCTTATCTTTTGCAATAGAACGGATTATGTTATAATCAATAGATGTGAATTTTGTTTTTTGCAGATCGAGCAATAGAGTAATCATCATTTGCAGCATTCCCTGTATCTTGTTTTCTAAAATAATTAGACCAGTTTTTCCGGGGATTGTAAAGGGAGGATACCATGAAAAAAAGACAAGGGACCAAGAAAAAGAAGTCTCCGGCAAAACGCTTTCTGACCTTGCTGGGGGCAGCGGTGGTAATCGTCCTCTTTGTGGCCTGTCTGATCTTTTTCCGGGAATATGGCAGAAAGACAAAGGACGGCAAACCGGTGACGCTTGAAGTGGCCGAAGGCACCTCAACCAGAGAACTCGTGGATCTTCTCATGGAAAAGGGACTGATCCGCTTTAGACTTCCCTTTTACCTGAAGCTCTACCAGTCGGGACAGAAGGGAAAACTGCGCTACGGAAGCTATGAGTTAAATGACGGTATGAGCCTGGATGAGCTGATCCGGGCCCTTTCCAAAGGAACGGAAGGGGAAAGACTGGTCCTTACCGTACCTGAGGGTTATTCCGTGGAGCAGATCGGAGCCAGGCTGGAGAAGGAAGGGATCATGACCGCGGGTGAATTCTGCGGTGCGGTCAGAAACGCTGCAGCCGGTTTCAGCCGGGGAGGGGATCTCCCTGAGGAAGATTCCGTATATTTCCAGCTTCAGGGCTACCTGTTTCCGGATACCTACTATCTGGATGAAGATATGTCTGCGGAAGACCTGGTGGCCATGATGCTGGAGGAGTTTGATAATAAATTTGACGAAGACTGCAGGAAAAGAGCGGAAGAACTGGGCATGTCCGTAAACGAAGTGCTGATCCGAGCTTCCCTGGTGGAAAAGGAGACAGATCTTCCGGAAGAATTCCCCACCATTGCCGGGGTAATCAACAACCGTCTGGAGCAGAAGATGAAACTCCAGTTTGATTCCACCGTGGTCTATGGGATGACGGAAGGCCAATATGGGGTGGATCGTGTCCTTTACTCCCATCTTGACGATGACTCGGCCTACAACACCTACAAGATTAAAGGACTTCCTCCCGGACCCATCTGCAACCCGGGCATGGATGCCATAAAGGCTGTCCTTTATCCGGAGGAGCATAAGTACCTGTATTTTATGATGGATACCGAGAAAAATGACGGCTCCAATCTCTTTTTCGAGACCTATGAGGAGCATAAGGAGGCCTACTCCACCATGACCCATGGGGAGGAGACCGGTACTGCCGAAGAAAGAAACACCCGGGATAAGAAATCCGATGACAAAGAAAAGAAAGACCAGGAGTAACGGATTATGAAACTGATGATATTTGATATGGACGGCCTGATGTTCGATACGGAAGCTTTGGGTTTCCGTGCCTATGAAGAGTGCGGGAAAGAAAGAGGCCTCGCTACCGACTTTCCCTTTTATCTGAAGCTGATCGGTCTGGATGAAAGAGATACCTGCAAGGCCTACCGGCAGCGTTACGGGGAGAACTTTGACGCTGAAGCTTTCTATGCAGCCGTGGGGCAACGGATCAATGACATTGCGGACAAGGAGGGCATTCCCATAAAACCGGGCCTGTTGCCTTTGCTGGATGTCCTTGATCAGAAAGGGATACGGAAGATCATTGCCAGCAGCAGCAACGCAGACAGTATACAGAAATACCTGGACCGGTGCAGGCTTGGGGGAAGATTTGACGGAACCATCTCATCCCAGGAAGTAAAGAGGGGAAAGCCCTTTCCGGAAATCTTTCTGGAGGGCTGCCGTAAGATGGGAGTGGATCCGGAGGATGCCCTGGTGCTGGAGGATTCTCCCGCAGGGATCGAAGCCGCTTTTTCCGGGAATATCCCGGTGATCGCTATCCCTGACCTCAGGGAGATTCCCCCGGAGATCCGGGATAAGTGTCTTTTTGTGGGAGAAACACTGGCGGATGTGATTCCCTTCCTTCCGTAAAACCAGGAAGAATAAGCGAGGAAAATGCCATGCAGATTCTGATGGAGAAAATTGAGGGCTTTCTTGATGAAGGTCTGTCGGGCATGACGATCAGCAGCCCGAGAAAGACAGAAGAGATAAAAAAATATACCATCCGGCCTGTTCTCCTTAAGGGAGAACTCAGATTTCAGGCAGCGGGCTACAGCAGCACCCAGGTTTTTCACCGGAACATGACCCGGGAGGAAACAGGGATCTGGCTGACGGAGGTTCTGCCCCGTTTCCGGCAGGTTCAGCTTAAACACAGGTCAGCCGAATTGTCGGCCATGATCAGCAAGAAGGGCCATGCCACTGTCAGAGTAAGGAAAACAGTAATCACAGAGAAGGGGGGGAATGATCCTGCCCGGATCCGTCTGGCCCACAACAGGGAGAAGAACCATATCCTAAAAGAGGGGATGGATATTCCCTTCCTGCGTGATCTGGGCGTGATGACCGGGGATGGAAAGATCATCCGCTCCAAGTATGATAAATACCGGCAGATCAATCGTTTCCTTGAGTACATTGAGGATATCCTTCCCCACCTGCCACGGGAGAGAGAAATCCGTATCATCGATTTCGGCTGTGGGAAATCTTATCTGACCTTCGCCATGTATTATTACCTTAAGATCCTTAAAAAACTTCCGGTCCGGATCATGGGCCTGGATCTTAAAAAGGATGTGATCCGCCGCTGCTCCATGCTGGCGGAATCCTACGGTTATGATCAGCTCAGCTTCCAGGTGGGTGCCATTGAACATTACCGGGCAGGAACCGGGGCGGATATGGTGGTCACCCTCCATGCCTGCGACACGGCCACGGATTATGCCCTCTGCCAGGCGGTAAACTGGGGAGCCCGGGTCATCCTGAGCGTTCCATGCTGCCAGCATGAGCTGAACGGCCAGATTGAAAGCCGGCTGCTTGCGCCTCTTATGGACTATGGGATCCTGAAGGAAAGATTCAGTGCCCTGGCCACAGACGGGGTAAGGGCCAAGATCCTTGAGGCGGCCGGCTACGA
>CACZOS010000066.1 GCA_902782815.1 uncultured Lachnospiraceae bacterium
ATAAAGGGAATACCCTCCGAAAAAGTCTCCCGATCCTCCTCCGTAAAGAAGATGGAACATAAGCAGGACAAGATCCATCCGGCTCTTGTCGAAAACCGCCAGATAGTGAATCTTTTCTTCATCCGGAAAAAGGTTTCTTACCGGGCGGCATATTTCCGCTTCTTTACAAACCTCCATCACCACAAGAAATTGGGAAACGCAGCTCTCGGGGAAAAGAAAACAAGCCTTGCGGTCCGTATCCAGACCGGAAAACTGATCCATAAAGGCCTCTACATAAGGGTTCTTTTCGTTAAAATCTGATTTCTCAATAAGTTTTCTGCTGGCATAACGATAGGGGAGATCTGCCCGGGAAAGCTGAACCAGAAAGCGGTCATATCCATTGGTCAGATACTCTTCCCTAACCTCCTCGAAATCTTCCCGATAGGATTCATGTTCTTCAAGCAGGGTTTCCAGATCGGAGAAGGTGGTCATCTCATGATATTGGGGATACCGGTCCCACAACATATCCAGCCGGTCAAAAGATGAGACGGAGGGTTTTTGTCTATGAACCGGTGGATACTTTCTGTTTTCCATATTTTCTAAACCTGGTTTTTTATCTGTATCTTCCATCATTGGCAAAAAGACAGAACTGCTGACAGATGCAGCAGCAAAGCATCCTTCAGGGCCGGCGGATCGATGGCAAACCGGCCGTGGTGGTTGGGACAGACCGGCTGTCCCGGCTTCCCGCATCCGACGAAGGCAAAAGCGCCGGGAACTTTCGTCTGATACCATGCAAAATCTTCTCCCAGCATAAGGGGTTTTACCGAACGGAATTTCTCCTCTCCCAGCATAAGACGGGCAGCAGAATAAATCTTCCGGGTAAGATCCCCGTTGTTTGATACCGGGGGATGGCAGGCACCGATATAGTCCACCTTGGCTCTGCCGCGGTAAGATAACGCGGCAGATTCCGCCTTTCTGCGGATCCCTGCTTCCAGACGGTTTGAAATCTCGGAAGAGTAGCACCTGCATGTTCCCTCAAGGACAGCTTCCTCGGAAATGACATTGTACTGACTGCCTGAACGGAATGAACCGATGGTAACCACGGCTGCATCCGTGGGGTCCGTCTCCCGGGATACCAGGGTCTGCAGGTCCAGAACAAAGGCAGATGCCATGAGGGTGGAGTCCACAGTCAGATGGGGTTTGGCGGCATGACCGCCTTTTCCGGTAAAGATTACTTTAAAAAATTCTGTCTGAGCCATTCTTGGGCCTTCTTCCAGGGAGATCACTCCTGTGGGGATATCAGAAAAGAGGTGAAGGCCGAATATGGCATCCACATCATCCATCACTCCCCGTTCAAGGAGCCGCAGGGCTCCGTCTGCCTTTTCTTCCGAGGCCTGGAAGATCAATTTAACTCTGACCGGCAGATCCTTCTCCACACTCTTGAGCACCCCGGCTGCTCCAAGAAGGGCTGCCATATGGCCATCATGGCCGCATGCATGCATCCTTCCCTCATGAACAGAAGCAAAGGAACAGCCTGTCTCCTCTTTTACCGGCAGGCCGTCAATATCGGCCCTCAGGGCAATAACCGGGGTCCGGTCCCGACTGCTGCCTATATAGGCTATACAGCCGGTTTTGTCCAGAGACATAGGCTCTATGGACATTTCTTTCAGTTTTTCCCTGATATATTCAGTTGTCTTATATTCTTCAAAAGACAGCTCGGGTATCCGATGAAGGGCCCGGTAATATCCGACCACATCATCAAAGACCCTTTCCGCCTCCTGTCTGATCAATGATAAATCCATAACTGCAATTTCCTTTCCTCTTCCATTTTACCCCATTGGGAAGAAAGCCTCAACAAAAAAGAAGAAAAGACAAAGAGACTCTAAGGAAATCTCTTTCCTTAAAGTCTCTCCGTCTTAGGATATGGAATTATCAGATGAATAAAACACAAATATACTATTACTGTTTCCGCGGCCTTGCATTGCGCACCAGCTGGCGGATGGTCTCCGGATCAACCCCGTCATAGGCACGGTTTACATTATTAACACCGAATACCGGGCTTACTCTCCCGCTCCAGATCCTTCCTCCCTGCCGGTTGGCCAGGGTCTCCACAAACTCTTCGTAGTTGTCGGGTGTGATCTGATCAAGTTCTTCTTCACTGTATAACTCCGGATTGTAGTGGTTCCGGATATAGCTTTTTACAAAAACCAGATAGGAATTCTTATAAATATTGCCCGCGATTGCCAGGATTTCCTCCAGCCTGGCTGCTTTCAATGCCTCCAGCAGGTCTGCATACTCTTTTTCCCGATCTTTAAGTTCAAGGATTTCCAGGCTTGAGGAAAGCATATCCCGTGCATTGTCAAAATGAGAAAGATATCCCATCAGATACATCATCTGCCGGAAATAGATCACAAAGATCTGAGGAATCATCATGATGCTGAACTGCCGGTAGGAAAGATGGGCCCTTCGCAGACAGACGCTCAACATACTTTTAACGGAAACGTCCCGGTAAGGTGCAGGAACAATCTCCCTCTCGGGTTCCAAATCTGTACCCCGGTGACTCCCGTGTAAAGACAGGATATTTCTAAGAGATACCCTGCAGGCATGGAATTCGGAATAAGTATTCATGTATTCGAAGAGCTTTTTCCCACTGTCGCTGGTAAAAGGATTATCCCCGTCGGATTTTTCAGGCAGATTGATCTCCCCGTATTTTCCGAAGATGTTCCGGTCTGAGGCGGTGTTGATATTCTCTTCCCTGCGTGCCCTCTCTTTCAGGTCATGAGAGCCGGGTTTGGGGTAAGGGTAGTCCAGAAAATCAGCCAGATGGGTAAATTCATGGTCCAGGATAAAACGAATATACTTATCCCGATAGAGATGGAAGCCCCGGGAAAGATGGAGAATGTACCTGCCATCCAGCATCTCCAGAAGATCAAAGGACGCCTCTACGCCGGCTGAGGCATCATATTTAACCTCATCCAGCCTGACAGGACTGCTTATTCCGTTCTCTTTCTGGTAATTGATCCAATACCGGTTTAAAAGGGTCAGGTTCATCTTCGGAGCTCCTTGTCCTCCCTCAGGATATCTCTATGCTTTGAACTCTTTACAGAATTATTGTAACATTGCCGCTACTTTCAGACAATGGACAGGACTTTACCGGAAAATGGAGAAATCATAACACTTCATCTTTTTTTATCCTGAAAGTCTGCCCCTGATATTCCAAATATTAAGGACACATTCTCCTATTGGTCCCCAAACCGCTTTTGTTATAATATAATTGAGAAAAAATGGGAAAGTCCGGACATTTTTCGGGTCATACAAGCCCGGATTGTCAAGGGAGCAAAGTGAGGATTATCATGACCCTTCAGGAAATAAACAAAAGGTGGACAGCTTATAAAACAGAATACCGGGTGGACAGTCCGGTGATGATCGAGGAAATCCGTTTCGACGCAGCAAAAGGAGCCGAGTCCTCATTTGATGTGACGGAGCTTTTTACCGAGCACTATATTCTCCATCTTTCTGATAAGTTTCCTCTCTACCGCGGCGAGTACATTGATTTCATCCTCTGCCATGAATTCACTCACCTGGCAGATTTCCTCACCCATCCCTATTCCTACAACGTGGTCGGTAAGGTGTACAACTATATGAACACCTGGTCGGAGTACCATGCCAGCAGGCGTTGCCTGGGCATGGTATTGAAGTCTGCTTTTTCCGGGGCCATTGATCCGGAAAAGTCTGTGATCCCCCAGCCTTTCAAAGACATTTCTCTCCGGAAACTGATCAATGACACCCTGGGACATGCCGGAGCTGCCCTGGAAGAATTCCGCCACACCGGCAATCAGCAGGTTTACCGGTTCTTTTTCCGCTATCTCATGTATCTCATGGGATATCTTTCCCATTTTGAAAATGCAAAGGATATCCTGTCCTACTGCCTTTCCTTCCTGAAGCTGGAGGAGGAAATGTTCCTTCCTCTCTATCAGGCTCTCCTGGCGGGAGAAGCCAGGGATATCATTCCCTTTTTCGACAAGATCATGAAAGCCCTTCAGTAATGAAGGGCTTTTTACTTACGGCTGTCCGGTTCGGTCAGACGGTTTATTCAATTCGTAATAAAAGATATACTGTTGTATGACCCCCTGACACTCTTTATATCTTCTGTGGGGAAAACCTCTCTTATAATGTGTCTCCAGTGCTTGCCGGATATGGGTATCCACCGGGAAAGCCTGAAAGTGATGAAGACTGAAAAGACAGATGCATTCGGCCACCTTCTCCCCTATCCCGTAACAGGAAAGGAGTTCTTTTTTGGCCCGGTGATAGGGCATGCTCCTGATCCTGTCCAGGTCAATCCTTCCCTCAGCTATACTCTGAGCTGTCTTTACCACATATTTACTCCGGTACCCCAGATTACAGGCCATGAGGGCATCAGGATCGGACAAGGCCAGTGCTTGGGGTTCCGGAAAGGCATGGTAAGGCCTGCCGTCAGAGCTAAGACACTGTCTGCCGTATTCACGGCAGATATTATCAATACAGAAACGGATGCGTTTGATGTTATTCTGCTGGGAGATCAGGAAACTGACTATGGTTTCCCACAGGTCCTGGCGGAGAAGACGGACACCCCGGCCTGCCTCGGCTGCCCTGTTCAGATACTTATCGTTGGGGTTGATCCTTGCAAGAAATGAACCGTAATCCGTACCCAAATCGAAGTAATCATACCAGAAAGTATACTCCTCCTCACTGCAGTCAAAAATCAGAAGGCTGCCATCCTGCCTGACCCGCAGATAGCGGTCCCGGGCAATGATCTCATACCAGCCTTCTTCCGCCGGTTTCATACGGAAGCACTGGCCGGAATCGTAAATCTGAGCGAGATTGCATTCTGTTGTGGTGGTCTTTATCATAATCGCTTCATCCCTTTTGTTCTGTGTATCTGCTTTTTCTTCAATTTATCCCGTAAATTCTCGTAAATTCCGTGCAAACATATGTATTGACATTGTCACTACATATGTTAATATTGATCTCAGAAGCAAACAACTGCACACCTATTTACCATAGAGAAAGGAGCCCAGCCATGGCTACAACATTTTTACAGGTCAGAGTTGACGAAAAAGACAAAGAAAAAGCAGCTGAGATTCTTGAACAGCTCGGAACAAACCTCTCAGCTGTGGTTAACATGATGATTAAACAGATCATCCTCACAAAAAGTA
>CACZOS010000067.1 GCA_902782815.1 uncultured Lachnospiraceae bacterium
ATGGATCCTGTCGCCCATGTGGGAAAGGCTTCCATAACCCCGGAAGTGATCAATGCCATACGTGAAGCCATAGATAAGAGAGAACTGGTGAAGGTTGCCATCCTGAAAAACTGTTTTGACGATCCCAGGGAGATTGCCGAACTGGTGGCCGAAAGAACCAGGTCCCAGGTGGTAGCTGTGGTGGGCAAGAAATTTGTCCTGTTTAAACCGGCAAGGGAAAACAGCAAGATCAAATTACCTTAATTATTCGGAGGATACTGGTGATAATACCGCAAAAAGTTGTGGATTCTTCCAATTCATGAAAGGAATGCGATCGATGAACAGAAGAAAAAAAATCGGAATCATGGGCGGTACATTCAATCCTATACATAACGGACATCTGCTTCTGGCAGAGACCGCCTACCATCAGTTTGATCTGGATTCTGTCCTGATCATGCCCACCAAGAATACTTATTATAAAAAAATGCCGGATAACGTGACGGAAGCCCAGAGGATTGACATGATCAAACTCGCCATCGAAGATAATGATCATTTTCAGCTGTCCCTGGAGGAAATCAACCGGGAAGGGATCACTTATACCTATGAAACCCTTCTCAATCTGACACAGGAGAATCCCGATCATGATTATTATTTCATCATGGGCGCAGACTCTCTGTATCACATTGAATCCTGGTATAAAGTGGAGGAGATCTTTCGCATGACTACCATTCTGGTGGCAGCCCGTGGTGTGGGAACCAGTTCTGTACTGGACAGCCAGATCGAATATATCCAGAATAAATATGATGCCGTCATCGAAAAACTCTTTGCCCCCATCATGGAGATTTCTTCCAACGACCTCCGGAAGAGAGTTCAGCATGGGGATAGTATCCGCTATCTGCTCCCGCAGAAGGTTATCGATTATATTGCGGAAAACCATGTGTACGCATAAGGGCATATCACATGAACAAACAGGGGATAGAAGAATGAAAAGAGACAGGATAACTGAACAGCTTAATAAAAACCTGTCGGGAAAACGATTTGAACATACTCTCGGGGTGACTTACACTGCTGCATGTCTGGCCATGCGTTACGGGGCAGACATGGATAAGGCAAGAACAGCCGGACTTCTTCATGACTGTGCCAAGGCCTTATCCTCAAAAGAGAAGCTGAATGCGTGCAGGAAGCTGGGTATTCCCATATCAGAGGTAGAAGAGAAGAACCCCGAACTGCTCCATGCCAAGCTGGGAGCATGTTTTGCAAAAAAAGACTATGGGGTTGATGATCCGGAGATTTTGTCCGCCATAACCTGGCACACCACCGGGAAACCGGGCATGAATCTTCTGGACAAGATCCTTTATATTGCGGATTATATGGAACCCAACCGTGACCAGGCACCCAATCTTCCACGGGTAAGAGAACTTGCCTTTGTGGATCTGGATGAATGCCTTTTCCTTATCCTCAAGGATACGGTCACCTACCTTGAAAGCCGCAATATTTCTGTCGATCCCATTACTCAGGAAACCTACGAATACTATAAATCCCTGCGTACGGGTGATTTAAATGAATAGAAAAGGAGATAAAAATGGACGAAGCGAAAAAGATGGCCCTGATTGCTGTGGAAGCGCTGGAGGAGAAGAAGGCTGAAGAGATATCCGTTTTGAATATCAGCCATATCTCCACTCTTGGAGATTATTTCATCATTGCCAACGGTGTAAACCGGAACCAGATCCAGGCCATGGCAGACAATGTGGAGGAGGCTCTGGGAAGAGCGGGATATGAACCCAAACACATCGAAGGCTACCGTACAGCTAACTGGATCCTCCTTGACTTCAAGGATGTGATCATTCATGTCTTCGGTAAACAAGACCGGGATTTCTATGATCTGGAACATATCTGGAAAGACGGGATCCCTGTGACCAAAGAAGATTTAATGTAAAAAATAATAGATAAAACAAAACCAGGCAGACATGCAATCTCTTTTTTACAGTAAACGCATGTCTGCCTTTTATTATCTAGTCATCCGGGGGCAGGAGTCCGGCGTCTCAGATAAATGAACGGAAAAGTCCTATGGCCCTGCCGACCACAGAGAAAGGAGCATCTGAAGGGATAATAATGGGGTCCATGGAATCATTTTCCGGCTGGAGACGGATATGCCCCTTCTCCTTATAGAAAGTCTTCACCGTGACGGAATCATCCAGCAGGGCCACAATGATCTCTCCGTTGGCGGCAACAGGGGTCTCTTCCACCAGAAGAAAATCTCCGGCATAAATACCGGCATTGATCATACTCTCACCCCTTACCTTGAGCATGAAAGCCTGTTTATTCCGCACAAATTCGGGAACGATGGGGAAATAGCCTTCAATATTCTCAACAGCAAGGATAGGAGCCCCCGCCGTGACGGTACCGATGATGGGAACATTCACCAGTTCACGTCTGGCCAGGTTAAAGCTGTCATCAATGATCTCTATGGCCCTGGGTTTGGTAGGGTCTCTCCTTATATATCCGTTCTTCTCCAGGGTCTCAAGGTGGGAGTGGACAGAAGAGGTGGACCTCAGATGGACAGCGTCGCAGATCTCACGTACTGCCGGAGGATAACCGTGGGACAGGATGGATTCCTTGATGTATTCCAGAATTTCGCGCTGTTTGGCGCTGATCTTTCCATAACTCATAATGCTGCTCCTTTATCAAACATATGTTTTCTTTATTTTACCATGTCAAAAAAAAGAAAACAAGTGTTTGGAGAAAAAAAGAACATTTATTCGAAAAAACTGTTGACATCCGAATAAATGTTCGATATAATACGAACACAAGATAAAACACTTGTTCGATTATAGAGAGGGGGAAGCTAATCATGAAGAAGATGAGAACAGTGAAGCCCGCACGCAGAAGACGCAGACATCATAATCCTTTAAGAAGAGCATTGTTTGTTCTGGCATGTCTTATAATGACTGCAGGACTCTTTGCCGGTTACCGTATTCTTAATCCGCAGACATCAGTGGTTTACGCGGAGGAATCCCTGTCGGATCTTAAGTATAAGGTGGTCAGGGTAGAAGAGGGCGACAGCCTTTGGAATATAGCTAAGGAGAACATGTCCCCGGGATTTCATGATATCCGTGAATATATCCGTGAGATCAAGGACTGTAATCAGATGGAATCAGACCAGATCAATGCCGGAAGTTATCTCATGGTTCCCTATTATGAGATAGCGGAATCTTCAGCAGCTAAATAAGGAGTAAATACAGCTCCTTTCTTTTCAGAAACATATTTCCATGATGTTTCTACCATAAATAAAAGGCCGTCTCATCTGGGAAAATTTTTGTCAGACAAATTTTTTCTCCGGAGATGGCCTTATTCTGTATTATTTACTGAGTATATTAATCTTTAAGGATCAGTAAAAGAGATATTAGTCATGGGGATGTTCCCTCAGCTGTACTTTTCCGGCTGCCATACGTCTGCGTTCGTCCTCCATGGCCGCATAGTGCTTTCTGGTGGTATTGACATCACTGTGTCCCAGTACATCCGCCACAAGGTAAATGTCCCCGGTCTCTTTGTAAAGCTGGGTTCCGTAGGTACTGCGCAGTTTATGAGGTGTGATCTTTTTAAGGGTGGTTACTGTCCTGGAGTATTTCTTTACCAGATTTTCCACGGCGCGGACACTGATCCGGCTCTTCTGCATGGACAGGAACAGAGCATCCTCTGAACCCTCCTTGGGCATGATCAGTTCCCGCTGATCCAGGTAATCCTGGAGCGCTTCCCTGACTTCCTCACCGAAATAGAGGATAACTTCCGCCCCTCCTTTACGGTGAATCTTCATCCCATTGGTGTCAAAGTCCAGATCGGTTATGTCAAGTCCCACACATTCAGACACCCGGATTCCGGTCCCCAGCAGGAGAGTAAGTATGGCCAGATCTCTGATCTTTGTCTTGTTGTGATATTTTTTCTGGGCTTTAGTCAGTTTATCTCCGTTTTCCACAGAATCAAGAAGTCGGGCGATCTCATCCACCTCAAGACGGGTAATGACATGTTCATGACTCTTTGGCATAGGTAAAAGGCTGGCCGTGTTTTTCTCGATTTTCTGTTTGCGGTAAAAGAATTTGTAGAATGACCGGATGCTGGCAGTTTTACGCATTCTTCCCCGCTCATCGTTACTCTGGACTATGTTCCGGTCATTTTCATAGAGTTTTATATAATCCAGGTATTCCTCAAGCTGGGTCAGACTGATCTGATCAAGAACCGATACCGGCCAGGAGCCAAGCGGTTCATGACAGAGATCAGGATATTCTTCCATGAGAAAATGGAAAAAAATCTTCAGATCATAGGCATAGGCAATCCTTGTCCTGGAGGAAGTAGAGGGCTCAATACCGCGGAAGAACTCTTTACAGAAGGCAGGAAGCTCTCTGCAGAGTCTTCTGAGCTTAAGCTCGTTGTCCCTGTTAATTTGTTCGGAATAACTAGGATTTTGTTTCATCATTAAGCATCCTCTGATTTATCTTGCCGGGGGACAATCGGGATTCACGATCCCTTCCATTACAGCCCGGAACATTTTTGATTTGCTGCCGGGATGGTCATGATTCAACTGATTGATCACCTTTTTTACATATTCCCGTTTGGTGGATCCGTCTGCCGGGCAGGGGTTTTTAACTATCGGAAGATTCATCTCCCTGACAAATCCTTTGATATCCCCTTCAAACATGTAAATAAACGGGCGGATCAGAATAAGATCCGTACGGTCCCAGTGGGTAACGGGAGAGAAGGTATGCAGCCTTCCTTCGAATATTAATGACATCATCATGGACTCCAGCAGATCATCTTTATGGTGGGCAAATGCAACCTTGTTGCATCCCAGTTTCCTGACTGCCTCATTCATGGCTCCTTTTCTCATTCTGGAGCAGAGGGAGCATGGATTCTTATCTTCCCGGGCATCAAAGACAATCTGCGCAATCTGTGTCCTGATGATATGATAAGGAATCTGCAGGGAATCACATAAATCCTGAATCCTGCTGAAATCAATATTGGAAAAGCCCACATCAACGGTTATACCCACCAGGTCAAAGCGTTTGGGATAAAATGTTTTAAGATGAGAGAGAGCGTAAAGGAGAGTAAGACTGTCCTTTCCTCCGGATATACCGATGGCAATCTTATCTCCCTCCCCGATCATCCTATAGTCATCGATAGCCTGTCGGGTCAGGCTTAACAGCTTCTGAAGCTTCATTTTATCCATCCCTTCAAGGTACTCTGTCAGATATTAACTCTTAAACATCTTACTACGAAATAGCTTAATAATCAATATGATGTACGCAAAAACATATGAATATTATGTTATTTATCCATATAACAGATAAAGATAAATAGATATAGGTCAAATGAAGGTTCTGTAATTCCTATGTAGACAGAAAAAATATTTTATGTTATAGAATAAAAGAGATATTTATTTATGAAAAGACAGGTTGGGAGCGATTATGATGAGAAGATGGATCAACTACATAATGATTATGATCATCCTTACTTTTTCAATTTTGTTTTCCTATGGAAAGATCAGTCACCATGTAAGAAGTTATACTTTGCAGGAAATTTATGATTATTTCCGTTCTGACAGCATAACCCATGCTGTTGAAAAAAATATGGATTAAACTTCATGAAAAAAAGCGGCAGAGCTCTGTGATGGGATGCTCTGCCGGAAATAAATGATATGCGGTTAAAGATTATGCATGACCAATCCATCTTGTCCAGAACTGATCCATAATGTTCTGCATTTGCTGCATTTCACTCATGTCTTTTGTTCCGCCTCCCGTTGGAAAGCCCCAATATCCGGTGGTGGAGTATAAGATATTTTTTGCAACATCTATACCGTGTTCTTCACAGATTTCATATATCGACTGCTCAAACTCCTCAACAGTCATTATCTGACCATTAACATTACAATGATCAGTGTCGACCATGTTGAATGCGCCGCCGACTACCTGATCCAGTTCTTCAATGCTCAGCTCAACCTTGCTGTTTTCTTTGAAGAGATTGTCGACTGTTTTTTTTGTCTTTTCCATCTTCGTATCCTTTCTGCCGCAACCTGCGTCTGTCTTTCAATCACATTGGATGTTCTCATTATACTGTATTTTACACCAAAACTCAACCTTAATTCTTCGTTAAAGTTGAGTTTTGCGAATAGTTAAGTATCACTCTCTTCTGATTCAGAAATATCACTGATGCTTTCGATTCTTTCCAATCTTTTCATACAGCGGAAATATCTTGGGATAGACGCCGATGATCACAAAAATGATCACGGCATAACGAGCCGTTCTGACCAGAAAAGCGACGAGACTTCCACTGTCGAGAAAGGCACTGTCAAAAGGCAGCTTCAACAGAGTGTTAAGCACAAAATAGATTACAAATGCGAAAACTGTACGTAAAATCATGGCAGGCACATTTCGTGTGTCCCGGAACCTTACAAATTTCTGTTCAAAGGGGATCGCGATGATCATTCCGATCAGCAATCCCAGGGAAGTGATAGAATTCAGAACTTACCGTGAGTCCCTCCGTGATGACTTCCTGAAGAACTGACATGTCCGCCGCTGAAACCTCCCCGGTCCTTGTCATGATCTTTTGGTTTTGCTGTTCTGGTAACGGTATGATAAAGGAAAATATCCTTCCTGTCTCTCAGATTCTGCTCTTTGATATAAGAACCTGCCGCCGCCTGATTTTTGACACTGGTAAGGGCCGCCTTCTTCTGTCCGGTGATAAAGA
>CACZOS010000068.1 GCA_902782815.1 uncultured Lachnospiraceae bacterium
GTTTATTGTATCCTGTAACTGTTCAGGAACGGAAAGGCTCATCCGGCCGGAGCGGAGCGGGTTCCGGATCATTGCCTGATCAGAAATTTGAGTAAAGAAGAAGAGATTTATGATACATTTTGTGGAAGACCAACTGGATATCGACACCTATCTGGGTCTGCGCAGGGCTGTTTCTTTCAAGCCCCTCAGCCGGGCACAGGCCGAAAAAGCCCTGAAGAACAGTCTTTACATCCTGGTGGCATACCGGGACGGGGAGGCAGTAGGCATGGGCCGTGTAGTGGGTGACGGAGCCGTGATCTGCTATATCCAGGATCTGATCATCATCCCCGAAGTCCAGGGCCGGGGAATCGGCGGCAGGATCCTGGAGATGCTAAAAGAATTCGCGGTACGTCAGGGATTTCCCGGTACCGAGATGATGCTCTGCCTGATGAGTGCCAGGGGCAGGGAACCTTTCTATCAGAAGCATGGGTTCATTGCGAGACCTACAGAGAATCTGGGGCCCGGGATGATCACCTATCTGCAAATAAAAGGAGGAGAGAAGTTATGTTTAGAAGAAGAAGACTGAGATCCAGCGAGTATATGCGTGCCCTGGTACGCGAGACTTCCGTCAGTGTGGACGATCTGATCTATCCCATCTTTGTTGTGGAGGGTGAGAATCAGAAAAATCCTATTCCTTCCATGCCGGGTATATTCCAGTTCAGTATCGACCGCATCGATGAGGAACTGGACCGTATCCGCGAAGCTGGGGTGAAGGGGATTCTCCTTTTCGGTATCCCGGCCCACAAGGACGAGGTGGGATCCGAAGCCTACAATGAGCACGGAATCATTCAGGAAGCCATCCGCCACATCAAGAAGGTATTCCCGGAACTGATCGTGATCGCCGATATCTGCCTGTGTGAGTATACCTCCCACGGCCATTGCGGTGTGATCAAAGATGGTGAGATCTTAAATGACGAGACCCTTCCCCTGCTGGCAAAAACTGCAGTGACATGTGCTCAGGCCGGCGCAGATATGGTCGCTCCATCCAATATGATGGACGGACATGTGGAGGCAATCCGGCAGGCCCTTGATGAAGCGGGACTTCAGACAACACCTATTATGTCCTACACGGCCAAGATGGCATCCGGCTTCTACGGTCCCTTCCGTGATGCCGCCCATTCCGCGCCGGGATTCGGCGACAGAAAGACCTACCAGATGGATTATCATAATCCCAGAGAAGCGCTCAGGGATATGTGGGATGATATCAATGAAGGCGCGGATATCCTGATCATCAAGCCCGGCCTGGCCTATCTGGATATTCTGAAGATGGCCTCCCAGGAGACAGATATGCCCCTGGCTGTTTACAATGTCAGCGGTGAGTATTCCATGGTCAAGGCAGCGGCAGCCAACGGCTGGATCGATGAGAAGAGGATCGTTATGGAAAACATGATCAGCTTCAAACGTGCGGGAGCTCAGATGATCATCACTTACCATGCCCTGGATGCGGCACGCTGGATCAAAGAAGGCTATTGATGGAAAAGAAAAGAAGTTGACACATGACACCCTGTCATATATAATTCATGACAGGGTGTCATTTTTTATTATAATCATATATTTTTAAGGAAGAAGCAGATGACAAAATTATTCGTTAAAAAACCTTTTCTTACCCTGGTCACCATCGTGGTGGTGATCACCATCGGAATAGTCAGTCTGAACAGCATGCAGACAAACCTCCTGCCGGAGATGGAACTTCCCTATCTGGCGATGATCGTGACGGATCCCGGCGCCTCTCCCGAAGAGGTGGAGGAGGAAGTAGTCAAACCCACGGAAAGTGCCCTGGGAACCATAAACGGTGTCAAGAACGTGGTAAGCACATCCTCCGGCAATTACGGTCTCGTCATGCTGGAGTTTCTGGATGATACGGATATGGACTCCGCTCTGGTCCGGGTTTCCCAGGCAGTGAATTCCCTGAATTATCCCGATGGATGCGGAACCCCCAATATCATGGAGATCAACATGGACATGCTGGCAACCCTGTATGTCAATGTGAACTATAAGGGGAAGGATATCAAGAAGCTTACCGCCTTTACCGAGAATACCGTACAGCCCTATCTGGAAAAGCAGGAGGGGGTTGCCAGTGTCCAGATGACCGGCGGTATCTTCAACACGGTAGAGATCCGTCTGAATGAAGAGAAGATCGAGAAGATCAACGAGAAGCTGGAGGAATATGTCAGCGATAAGATGGATGATGCCCAGGATGAGATCGATGAGGGAATGGATGAGATCAGTTCCGGTAAATCCACACTCAAGTCCCAGAAAAAAAAGCTGGACAAGCAGCAGAAATCCGTCAATCAGAAGCTGGGCAAAGCCAATACCGAACTGGTCAAGGCCCAGTCCAACAAGTCCGCCTACGAGGCCAATCTCAACAGCCTGAAGACAAGTCAGGCTGCCCTGACCGCAGAAAAAAAGGCCTACGATGATTCCAAGATAGCGGATACCTACAAGGGGATCAACGACATGTTTTCCGGTTATAAGGAGAGCATGGGTGACGCTGCCGCTGCTGCAGGCATAGAGATTCCCTCCAATGTGAAGGACTGCATCGACAATACCGAAAAGTTTGATACTTTCGTGGGCTGGCTGAAACAGATGGGTTACGGTGACCAGGTTTCCGGCCTTACCATCGACAGCCTGAAGGATATGTACAATGCTGTGGAGGTCCGTATACCACAGATCAATACCGAACTGGCCAATCTGGCCACGGAGATCACCGCGGCCCAGGCCCTGGTGGACCAGATCAACACACAGCTCGAGAATCTGGATAAGAACCAGGCGGCGGCCATAGCAGGCGGATATTCCGCCGCCGCGGGCTTCGGTGCCGGACAGGCCCAGATTGCTGCCGCCCAGTCCCAGCTGGACAGTGCGGAAAAACAGCTGGAGGATGCCCAGGAACAGCTGGATGCCTCCAGGGAGGATGCTCTGGCCAACGCAAATATCGACGGCCTGCTGACTCTGGACAACCTGTCTGCCCTGATCTATGCCCAGAATTTTGCCATGCCGGCAGGTTACATTGATGATGAGAAGGATAACCAGTGGCTGGTGGAAGTGGGAGAAGAATACGAGGACGTGGAGACCCTGGAGAAGATGGTACTGGCCAAGATCGACGGGGTGGGAACCATCACGATCTCCGATGTGGCTGACGTGGTCACCATCGACAACATGGGGAAGAGTTTTTCCCAGGTTAACGGTGAGGACGCTCTCATGCTGTCCATTTACAAGGCTTCCACAGCCAACACGGGTGAGGTTTCCGACAAGGTGAAAGAGGCCTTTTCCCAGCTGGAAGAGAAACATGAAGGGTTATCCTTTACCATCATGATGAACCAGGGAGAATACATTGACCGGATCATCAGAAGTGTTTTAAGCAGCATCCTTCTTGGCGCTGCCCTGGCGATCCTGGTACTGGTTCTTTTCCTGAGGGATGTCCGTCCCACTGTGGTGGTGGCCTTCAGCATCCCCTTCAGTGTGCTGTTCGCCATTGTTTTAATGTATTTTACCAAAATCACCATCAACGTCATGTCCCTGGGCGGTCTGTGCATCGGCATCGGCATGCTGGTGGACAATTCCATCGTGGTCATGGAAAATGTATACCGGCTCAGGAATAAAGGTTATTCTGCTCCACAGGCAGCGGTCTACGGGGCAAGGCAGGTCATGGGACCCATCATCGCCTCCACCATCACCACCATCTGTGTATTCCTCCCCATGGTCTACACCACCGGTATCGTGAGCCAGCTGATGATCCCCTTCGCCTTCACCATTTCTTTCGCCCTGACAGCCTCTTTGCTGGTGGCGCTCACTGTGGTGCCTTCCCTGGGTGCTGTCCTGCTGCGAAAACCCAAAGAAGGTCATACCCGGCTTTATCAGAAAGCTCTGGACCTTTACGGGAAAATGCTGGAGTTCTGCCTCAGATTCAAGATCATCCCCCTGGCCATCGCCGTGGGTCTTTTCGCCTTTTTTGCCTGGCGGGTATCCCTTACCGGCCTGGTTATGATGGATGATATGGAAAGCAATCAGATTACCGGATCCATGGTCATGGACCAGGATCAGGATAAAGAGACCTGTTATGCTGTGGCCCAGGAAGCCATGGAAAGGATCCTGACCGTGGAGGGAGTATCCAAGGTCAGCATTATGGACGGCGGGGCGGGATTATTATCCAGCCTGACCGGATCCACCTCTTCAGACTCCTATAAACGCTTCTCCATCTATGTCATAACGGACGAAGAAATCCGTTCCATCAAAGCCTTCCGGAAGATTGTAAAGGATATCCGGAAAGCTGCCGAGGGTCTTGACTGCGAGGAATTCTCCATAGCCTCCTCGGCCATGGGCAGTATGGGAACCCTCATGAGCAATGGCATGGAGGTGGATATTTTCGGCAGTGACCAGGATAAGCTTATCTCCATCAGCCAGGATGTCATGAAGATGATGGAGGAAGTAAAAGGTTTCGAGAAGATCAGCAACAATATTGATGAACAGAACCGTCAGATCCATCTGACTTTCAAGAAAAACAAACTTGCCAAACATAATCTTACGGTGGCCGGTGTCTACCAGCAGATCAATGAGAGGATCACCACGGACAAGAAGGCCATAACCCTGACCTATGACGATGAGGATGTGGATGTCAACATCGTGAAGGATGAGAGTGACCTTCTCACTTATGAGAATCTCATGGACATGAAGATCAAGACCACCGAGAAGGACGAGGACGGAAAGGACGAGGAAAAAGAATACAAACTGTCCACCTTTGCCGAGGCTAAGGAAGGCTACACCATGGACAACATCACCCGCAGAAACCAGGTGCGTTATCTGAATGTCACCGCGGAGACGGCTGAGGGATCCAATACCACTCTTCTCTCCAGAAGTCTTCAGAAGAAGCTGGATCAGTACGCTGTGCCGGAGGGCTACACTATCGAGATCAGCGGGGAGACGGAAGAAGTCATGAAGATGATCATCCAGATGGTAAAAGCCCTTGCCCTGGGTTTGCTGCTGATCTATCTGGTGATGGTGGCCCAGTTTCAGAGTCTCCTGTCCCCCTTCATCATTCTCTTTACCGTGCCGCTGGCCTTCACCGGAGGCATGATCGGTCTGATGATCTTTGACTCCTCCATCTCTGCCATGTCCATGATGGGCTTTATGATTCTCATGGGGACTGTGGTAAATAACGGAATCGTTTTTGTAGATTATGTCAACCAGCTGAGGATCAAAAATGTAGAGAAACGTACCGCACTGGTAGTGACGGGCAAGACCCGTATGCGGCCCATCATTATGACCGCCCTGACCACCATCCTTTCCATGAGTGTAATGGTCCTGTCCAATGACGCCGGAAATGCCATGCAGAAGGGAATGGCTATCGTGGTCTGCTTCGGCCTGATCTACTCCACACTGATGACTCTCTTCATCGTTCCGGTCATGTATGATATCTTCTATCGGAGAAAGCCTCTGGTCATCGATGTGGATGATCAGGTGGAAAACATACCGGATGAGACGGAAGACCTTTTGGCGGAATACAGATACAGCCTGGATTCCTTCACAAATAATACCGAAGAGACGGACAGGGAGGAAGACCTGACGGAAAATGATGTTCCGGAGGCAGCAGAGACAGATTCTGAGGAAGAGCTTCCCGGACATGATCAGGAAACTCCCTGACCCATCACAGACAAGAAGGGAAAAAAGATGCCGAAAGATACATTTTTTCGTTTGCCGGAGGAGAAAAGGCAGAGGATAATCGATGCAGCCGGTCTGGAGTTTAAGCGGGTACCCTACGGGGAAACCTCCATTAACCGGATTATAAAAGCCGCGGATATACCCCGCGGCAGCTTTTACCAGTATTTCGAGAACAAGCAGGACCTCTTTCTCTACCTCCTCTCAAACAAGTATGATGATATTATGGAAAACTTAAAAGAGATTCTCCGGGGAGCCGGGGGAGACTGTTTCCTTTTTATCAATGCCCTGATCGACCGTTTTATGGACTTTTACCGGGACAAAGGACAGGAACAGCTTATGGTGTCCCTCACTGACGAGAATCTGTTTTCCCTCCTGCTCAGGGAAAACAGGGAGAATAAAGTCTGTGAAAGTGTGGAGAGGCGGGTTTCGGATTCTCTGGTGAGAGAGATGGATTTCAGCCGGATCGCCGTGGAAGACAGGCAGGAAGAACTATATCTCCTGGATATCCTGTGGGCAGTGATCGCCGACAATCTCCGTACCATTTTCCGGAAAGGAAAGGAAGCCAGCCTGGACGGAGAGATGGAAAAACTGCGCGGAAGGATCCGCTCCATAGAAAAGCATTACAGGGTCCCCGGTAAATGAGGACCCTGATCATAAACGATCATTAATAAACGATATCTCAGAATACATCGCCGTCCCCGGAGCTGCCTCCGTCTTCCTTCTCCTGGAAATATTCATTTGGGAAGAAACCGGGACGGTACTCTTTTGTGAAATCGTAGGAAAAAAGGAGAAGAATACAGAGCATGACAGCAAAGGCAACCAGACTGATCAGGGAGCAGACGAAACCACCTATGGCCGTCCCTTCCCATTGTTCTGTCCTGCTCCTGGCCATAAGGGCACAGATGATGCCGGCGATGGCCGGGACAAAACAAAAGAACGTGAGACAGCAGGAAACCAGCATGACTAAAGAGATGATCCCCAAAACAAGTGCGGCTATGGATAAACTGCTTTTTTCCTGATTCATCTTTTTTCCTCCATCTTTTTCCTGTATACCGATAGTATAGTACAGGACCTGAGCTCCTGTCAAAAGCAAAAAGGGAAGAAGGTGAAAAGCAGCGGAAATACGAGCGGACAGGGTGAAAGAAATTCGAAATCAACTTGAAATCATCTTGGTGCTTTACTGTCCGGGCTTTTATGATATACTGTATTTGTCCGAAATATCAGGATAAAAAGGGTAATATCATCCGGACACGGAACATCGGATCGCGGCGGATAAGCAGGATGTTCCGGTGAGGATTCCGGGAGAGGAGGAATAGGTATGGTACCGATGTACTGGCTGTTGGCGGCGGCGATATTGATCGTCCTTGAGATCATGACCATGGGTCTGACCACCATATGGTTCGCGGGCGGCGCCCTGGCGGCGGCCATCGTTGCTCTTGTGGGTTTTTCCCTGGCCGTGCAGATCGTCACCTTCGTGGCCGTTTCCGTGATCCTTCTTCTGATCACAAGACCCATCGCCGCAAGGTATTTAAATGATAAGACTATCCGGACAAATGTGGACAGCCTGATCGGCCAGAACTGTCTGGTGACCCAGCAGATCGATAATCTCAGGTCCAGGGGGCAGGTTATGGTGAAGGGCCAGGCCTGGTCCGCGAAAAGCTTAAAGGATGATGTGATCATCCCGGAGAACTCCATCGTAAAAGTGGAGAAGGTCTCCGGGGTAAAGCTCCTGGTGAGTGTCATCTCCCTGCCGGAGAAGGTCGGGCCGTCACCGGACGGACCGAAAGAGGAAGAAGCAGTCTGGTGACCTGGAAAATATAATTGGGAAGTGGAGGAAATAATATGATTATTTTTGGACGTATTTTGATTGTTTTACTGATCATCATCGCAATTTATATCGCGATCTCCTGTGTGCGTATCGTTCCCCAGGCGCATGCCTACGTTATTGAGAGACTGGGCGCCTACAACGGGACCTGGTCCGTGGGCCTTCATTTTAAGGTACCTTTCCTGGACCGTGTGGCAAAACGTGTCCTGCTCAAGGAACAGGTGGTGGACTTTGCTCCCCAGCCGGTTATCACCAAAGATAATGTTACCATGAGGATCGATACTGTGGTCTACTATCAGATTACGGATCCCAAGCTTTATGCCTACGGTGTGGACAACCCCATCATGGCCATCGAGAATCTGACCGCCACCACGCTTCGTAACATCATCGGTGATCTTGAACTGGATGCTACCCTGACCTCCCGTGAGTACATCAACACGAAAATGAGAGCTACCCTGGATGTTGCCACCGATCCCTGGGGGATCAAGGTCAATCGTGTGGAGCTTAAAAACATCATTCCGCCCACAGAGATTCAGAATGCCATGGAGAAACAGATGAAAGCCGAGCGTGAACGTCGAGAGGCCATCCTTCGTGCTGAAGGTGAGAAGAAATCCTCCGTCCTCCGTGCAGAAGGACATAAGGAATCCATGATCCTCGAAGCCGAGGCGGCCAAGGAGGCAGCTATCCTTAAGGCGGAAGCACACAAGGAAGCCACCATCCGCGAGGCGGAAGGTGAGGCGGAAGCTATCCTCAAGATCCAGCAGGCCACCGCGGACGGTCTCCGGGCCATCAAAGATGCAGGAGCCGATGATGCGGTCATCAAACTGAAATCTCTTGAAGCCTTTGCCAGCGTAGCCGACGGCAAAGCTACCAAGATCATCATTCCTTCAGAAATCCAAAATATGGCGGGCCTTCTGGCAGCCTTAAAGGAAAGTACTACAGGAACCGACAGTGCCGCAGCTGCAGCCGTCGAGGTTCCGACAGCCCTGTCGGGGGAACCCACCGTAAAGTAACCGGCTGAATATGACATTTTTTGGATAACAGAAGAGATATCAGCAACAATTATTTCAGGCTGCCCCGCATTTTCACAATTGTGCGGCAGCCTTTTTCTTGGTCTTATCGGGCAGAGGGATGGCCTGCCGGGCCGGCCCCGATCCTTCATAATTCCGAGGAAGGAACCCCTATGGAGATTTTGATTTTTTGTCTCAAAATATTTATATATTATTGGAGAACTGACCGTCTCGATATGATGATCGTCTATGAGGTTCCCCTGCTCACCCTGCTTTTTTTGTACAGCCTCTGGATCTTTTGTCAGGGGAGGAAGAAGCATGGTATGGGAATCTTTGTGGCAGCCTATGGGCTGATCACGGTAATCATGCTGGCGGATGCCGCCTACAGCAGCTATTTCGGAAAATATACTTCCGTCAACCAGATCTATCAGCTCTCCAGTCTTTCGGAAATTGCCGGGGACGGAAATGTCATCGGGGCGGCAGTCAGCCCCTTAAGCCTTCTGACCCTCCTGGATTTTCCCCTGGCCGCCTGGTGGTTCCGGCGGGTAAAAGGGATGGAGGAAAAACCGGCCGACCGATTTTGGAAAAAGCTGTACGGACAGGAAAAGAGGAGCTGGCAGGCATTTCTCAAAAAACACCTCGGAAAGATCAGGCATCTGATTCACCTCGCTCTATACGGAACAGCCATCTGCTCTTTCGTTTACTATGGGTTCAACGTGACAAACGAACGGTATGTGCAGAAAGTCAATCACATTGAATTCTTCACTTACCATACCAATGACCTGCTGGTGAATGTGGGGGGAAAACTTGCCCGCAGAAATGTGGATGAGGAAGAGATCCTGGGCCGGATGAAAGCCCTGGTCCCCGCCTCAGAAGGGGAGGATTACCGGGGAGTGGCCCGGGGAATGAACCTTCTCCTGGTTCAGGTGGAATCCCTGAATGATTTTGTCATCGGGGCGGAATATGAAGGGGAGGAACTGACTCCCAATCTCAATGCCCTGATTGCCGAAGATTCCTTCTATTTTGACCGTTTCTACTCCACCACGGGTGTCGGAAATACCTGTGACGCGGAGTTTGCCACCCTGAACAGCCTCTATGCCAACGACCAGAGGGAATGCTACCGGATGTATGTGGACAACACCTATGACGGTCTTCCATGGATGCTTCGGCGGGAGGGGTACTCTACCATGGCCTTTCATGGCTATGTCAAAACCTTCTGGAACCGGGAGGAGGCATATAAAAATCAGGGGATCGAGCACTTCTATTCCCAGGATGAACTGGAGATGACCCAGATCTCCGGCTTCGGCCTTACGGACAAGGAAATGTTCCGGCAGGCGGTGGATATCCTGGAAACCAAAGAGGAGCCTTTTTTCGGTTTCATGATCACCCTCACCAACCATATCCCTTATGATATGCCCCAGAGTCTGGCTGACCTGGAACTGGCTGAAGATGATCGGGGAACCATGTTCGGAAGATACCTTCAGACGGTCCACTATACCGATGAAGCATTCGGAGTCCTGATCGACCGGCTGAAGGAAGCCGGCCTGTACGACAACACCATGATCGTCATCTACGGGGATCATCAGGGACTCAACAAGGAAACCACGGAGATACGGGAGAGCATGACTGCCTATCTGGGAAAGGAATATGATTTTGATGAGATGCTGAAGGTTCCCCTGATCATCCATGTCCCGGGCCTGGGAGACCATAAGGTGGTCACCACAGTGGGAGGCCAGGTGGATACCGCCCCCACCATCGCAAATCTTATGGGGCTGGAATTCAGGCAGCCCTATCAGTTCGGTCACGATCTGCTCAATACCGATGAGGGATTTATTGCCCAGATCTCCTATATCGGGAAAGGCTCCTATATCGACGGGGAGACCGGGATGATCTATGCCATCGGAAAGGACGGCAGCATAGAGAGGGGAAGAGCCATCGGTATCCCGGACGGGGACCGGCTGAACATCAATGCCGATCTCTTTGGAAGAAAAAGTCAGCGGGCAGTCAGCCTGATCGATCTTTGCCAGGAGGTCCTGGACCACAATCTGATCGCCGATCATGTCACCCACTGACCGGAGAACGATATGGCCCGGTATTCCCGGCAAATTGCTTGACAGAAGCTCGGATATTATGTTATTTCTTTATTATTGTTATGCATTTGAATGAAGACCATCGGTCTGATCCGGTCGGATCAGGCTCCGGGACTCCGGATGAGCCCCGAGAATATAAGGAGGAAACCCATGAATCTAAAAGGACGCAGTTTTCTGACTCTGCAGGATTTCACCAAAGAAGAGATCCGCTACCTCCTCGATCTGGCCCACAGCCTGAAGGAAAAAAAGAAGAGAGGAGAATTGGGGGAGGAATTAAAAGGGAAGAACATTGTCCTGATCTTTGATAAATCTTCCACCAGAACCAGATGCTCTTTCGAGGTAGGCGCGGTGGATGAAGGAGCTCATGTTACCTACCTGTCCAATTCCCACATGAACAAAAAGGAATCCCTGGAAGATACAGCCAGGGTTTTCGGACGGATGTACGATGCTATTGAATACCGTGGCTACGGGCAGGATATCGTGGAGGATCTGGCAAGGTACTCCGGAATCCCGGTCTGGAACGGGCTGACGGATGTGGACCATCCCACCCAGGTTCTGGCAGACTTTATGACTGTGGAAGAACACCTGGACAAACCCCTGGAGGAAGTCAGCTTCACCTTTGTCGGGGACCTGTCCGACAATGTGATGTATGCCCTCATGTACGGATGCGCCATCATGGGGATGAATTTTAAAGCAGTCGGTCCAAAGGAGACAGTATGTGCTCCGGAAGTTCTTGAGCTTTCCCGGAAACTGGCTGAAAAAAGCGGAGCCTCCGTCACAATTTCCCATGACCCGGAGGATGTGAAGGGATCCGATGTGATCTATACCGATATCTGGGTCAGCATGGGAGAGGCAGAGGACCTGTATCCTTTAAGAGTGGCTGCTCTTACTCCCTACCGGGTGACCCGGGAGATGATGGCCAATACCGGCAACGACCGGTGTATCTTTATGCACTGCCTGCCTTCCTACCACGATTTTAACACCTCCGTTGCCCGGGATATGCGGGACCGTCTGGGACTGGATATCCGTGAAGTAGAAGATGAAGTGTTCCGCTCGGAAAATTCCGTGGTCTTTGACGAGGCCGAGAACCGTATGCATTCCATCAAGGCGGTGATGGTAGCAACCCTGGGAAGA
>CACZOS010000069.1 GCA_902782815.1 uncultured Lachnospiraceae bacterium
CCTTTAATTTTCGTTTTCAACTGGATCCCCATTCTACTGATGCAGATGATTCTGCTTTCTGTCTGCGGGAAGCAGTGGCTTGCCTTTTTGATCAACAGTGTACTTACTTTTCTTCCAGCAATCGGGAATTTCTACAAATTGACCTTTCGCAATGACCCGTTTGTTTTTTCGGATATTTCTTCCATTAGGGCAGGACTGGCAGTTGCAGGCGACTATGATTTACAGATCAATACCCGAATCATGCTGTCAGTTCTGTTTGTAATAGCAGGCACAGCGGTGCTGTTCTTTCTTGTACGGGGAAAAACAAACAAGAGGCTGAGAATAGCAATGCCGTTGTTGGCTATCCTTTCTATATGGCCGCTTTGGCATTACATCTATTCGAATGATAAGCTTTACAAAGATCTTGCAAGCAGGAATGTGATCTATCTGACAAGGGATGACCGTGACAAATTCCGATCAACAGGTTTTCCGTATCCGTTTCTTCACAGCATCAAGGATGGGGCAAATCTGCCTCCCGATGGCTATGATGAAAAGACCACAGTCCAGAAACTTGATTCATTTGAGTCAGAACTCATCCCTGACGAAGCAAGGCCTAACATTCTGGTAATCCAGCTGGAAAGCTTTTCGGACTTTGAAGCCATGGGAGTGAATGGCATAGCGGATTACGTATATGATCCGCTGAGACAGTTGCAGAAGGAGAGTAGCTGCGGAATTCTTGTTCCGAATATCATCGGAGGAGGAACCGTCAACACGGAAAGGGCGGTCCTGAGCGGTTGCTATAAATTGCAGCAATACTATCATCCGGCTTTTTCCTACGTGCGGTATCTTAAAACCCAGGGATATTTCACGACCGGGAGTCATCCCAATGTATCGTCATTTTACAGCCGTGGGCTTATCAATGATTATTTGGGCTTTGATGAGTACCTGTACAGGGACAACTATTTCGAAGATATCACGGAATGGCGCTGTGACAGCACGTATCTGCCGGCCATTTTTCGCCTTTTTCGGGAAAATGCGGAAGGCGAACAGCCGGTTTTCTCCTTTAATGTTACGACGCAGGGACATTGGCCATACGAATTCGACGAGTACTATGACAGAGATGATTACTGGCAGGGGGATCATGTACAGGATACAACACGGTGTTTGATCAATAATTATTTTTCCCTGATCACGGAAACCCAGACAATTCTCATTCAGGAGCTGGAAGCACTGCAGGATTACCCGGAACCGATGATTGTACTGATGTACGGAGATCATAAGCCCTGGCTTACGGAGGAAGCCGGTGTTGCACTGGGGGATGCAGGGTTTTATGACGATCTCGGCATTTCTTTTGACCTGAATACGGAAGAGGGGTTGCTCCAATATATCAGTACGCCCTATCTCATTTGGGCCAACGCAGCGGCAAAAGAAATTACCGGAAACGATTTTATCGGTGAGGAGCCGACCATCAGCCCATGCTATCTGATGAATATTCTGTTCAGGGAGATAGGCTGGAAAGGCCCGGCTTATATGCAGTACACGGACACCATTATGAACAGGCTTCCGGTAATCTATACAAACGGACGCTATATTGAAGACGGAACTTATACGAAAGAACTGAGCGAAACAGGAAAAGACATGCTGAAAGAGTATGAGTATCTGCAATACTATGCGCATTACAGACCGGAACTGGCAGAATAATGTCTCAGGCAATCTGCCTAAGAATACCGGACGTAAGACAGGAAGAACACTATGAGCAGTTACACCAAATCAAGAAAAAGCGAGATAAGCACAAAAACTGAAATGAAGTTTTTGAGATCGGCAGGATGGAATATCTTTGTGCTTCTGGCATCCTCCATGGGAATTACAGTAATATGCCTGCTGCTCGGGCTTGGGATGATGGATATCGTACTGTTCTACAATTATTTCCAGCACCCGATGCTGTTCCTGCTCAACTGGCTTCCTGTCTTTCTGCTGCAAGTATTCCTATATGCATTATTAAACAGGCAGTGGCTTTCCTTTCTTATTACATCGATGTTCTATATTCTGGCATCGATAGGTGATTTTTATAAGCTGAAGTTCAGAAGCGAACCGTTTTTATTTTCGGACATCTCTTCAATACAGGC
>CACZOS010000070.1 GCA_902782815.1 uncultured Lachnospiraceae bacterium
AGAAAAATCCACGGCGAATGCCGTGGACTTTGTCTACAGTCTGAGGGAACCTTGTCAGGTTCCCTTTTTTAACTATTATTATCTTTTTTATCTTGTATTCAGGACATCGGCATAGAAAGCGTTCATCTCTTCCTCAGTCTCAAAGGTGGCGATATAGAACTGGTTGCCCATTGCGTCAGCCAGAACGTCCGGAATACGTCCGCTCATGCGCATATGATCCCTGTAGTCTTCCAGTACCTCTTCGTTGGATTTGACGAAATCCTTCCCATCCCTTCTTCCTGCGTAAGCACAGAATTGATGTTTGCCCACAGGTTTGGTGGACTGATCAAATGCGATCATATCCGCCCAGATTTTGTAGACATTGGTGGAGTGGGCGAAATTGATCATATCCGGTGTAAAGCCGCCGGACGGACGCATGTTTACTTCCAGGGCCACCACGTCACCCTTTTTACCCAGTCCTTCCTGATCTTCGAGAAGACGGAAGAATTCGAAATGGACAAAACGGCTTTTTACATTGAAGCTCTTGACAACCGCGCGCCCTTTTTGCCTGGTGTCTTCGGGAAGATCCTTCAGGATACAGTAGAGAGAATTTCCACCCTCGTTAACCACATCCACAAGAGCGGTATGTGTGATGTTTCCCGTCTCAAACATAGGCTCGCCCTTGGAGTCGATAATGGCATCATAAGAACAGATCACACCGTTGATGAATTCTTCCATGATATAGGTTACGGAAGGCCATTTATTCATGATAAAAGCAGACATCTCATCCTCGTCGCGGATCTTGTAGGTGTCGGAAGCCCCCACACCGTTATCCGGTTTGGCAATCACCGGATATCCCACCTCCTGTGCGAAAGCAAGGCAGTTTTCCAGATTATCCACCATATGGTAACGAGCCACAGGGACACCGGCCTTTTTGTAGAATTCCTTCATTTTGGATTTATATTTGATCCTGGGGATATCCTGAATCTGGAAACCGCTGGTGATGTTGAAATCAGTACGGAAGCGGGCATCCCTTTCCAGCCAGTATTCATTGTTGGATTCCAGCCAGTCGATCCTGCCGTACTTAAAGATGAAGAAGGCGATAGCCCGGTAAACTTCGTCACTGTTTTCCAGGTTGTTTACCTTGTAGTATTCGGTCAGACTGTCTTTTAACTCCCATGTCAGATCATCATAGGGCTGGTCACCGATTCCCAGCACATTCATATCATTATTCTTTAATTCTCTGCAGAACTGCCAGTAATTGGTAGGAAAATTGGGGGAGATGAATATCACGTTCTTTTTCATAATCGTCCTTCTTTCTTCTTACTGCAATGCGCTTATTCAGCATGGATCAGGATCAGTCATCCAGCAGATAAGGCAGGAAATAAACCACCTGTTTGTACCACCAGTCCCAGTCATGACAGCAGTCATATCCCCAGTAGTCAACCCAGGTATGTATCCCTTTATCCTTTAAGATGCGGTCGATATCCCTGGTGTATTCCGGATATTCCCATGGACCCTGTCCCGTACAGATGACGCTTTTCTGGGAATTGAAGAGGGGAATATAGGGGTGGTCTGCGGGCAGATTGTACATATAGTCCACAGGAGAATTCTGGTAGACCAATTCATCCATGTAGGTGCCGAATCCGTAAGAAGCGGTATAGACACCGCTTAAGGCGAGAAGCCGGTCAAAGATGTCCGGCCGGCGGAAATAGAGATTAGCCGCATGGGCCGCTCCCAGACTGCAGCCGAAGACGAGGATGCCCCCTTCATAAGGGAAGCCGTTCTTTTGACTGACAACCTCCCAGATAAATCCGGAAAGTTCATCGGTGATGAAACGGATCCACTGTTCGTACTGATGGATCCTCCACCTGGGATCCCCGTTATAATCGGTCCAGCTTTCTCCGTCGACGGTATCGATAGAGAAGACGATCATTCTTCCGCCGTTGATCCAGTCGCTGCACACATCCGCCATTTTAAAGTTTTCAAAATCATAGAATCTGCCTTCCTGGCAGGGAATATAGAGGACAGGACGTCCGCCGTGGCCGTATATATTGATCTCCATTTCCCTTTCCAGACAATGGCTGTAGTATCTTACATATTCTTTTTCCATCATGCACCCTGTCTTTCGTAGCTATCTGTATAGTCATCATCGGATTCATTGTCATCTGTCTGGTCATGTTCATACAGGAGGGTATCCATAAAAATGGGGATCTGTCTGCCCCAGCTTTCCTCGCTGTGGGTCCCTCCCGGGATGATCCGGGTGTTGAGGCAGACATCCTGATAGATCAGGGAAGCGCAGATCCGGATGTAATCCTCTTTAAAACCCTTGAAGTAACGCATCTCCTCAGAACCGTAATCCAGATAGACGATGGTATCCGGGTCGATATCCGACCGGTAGATCAGCCGGTCCATCTCATCCGGACAAAAATGGAAGGAAGCGGACAGGCAGGCCGCTCTGGAGAAAATGTGATTGTATCGGAGAACCGCATAGAGGCTCATCAGTCCGCCCATGGAACTGCCGCAGATCATGGTGTACTTCCGGTCCGGGAGGGTACGGTATTCCCGGTCGATCATGGGCTTTAAGTATTCCACCATCCACTCCATGTAAATATCTCCCAGGCCTTTGATGGGGCCGAAATCGGGATCCTCAAAAGAGTAGGGGGCATACTCCATAAGACGTTCATTATTGCGGCCGTGGTTGCATTCCACCGCAACGATGATCATCTGTGTCTGTGTTTCATCCATGTATTCCTTCATGCCCCAGCATCTGCCGTAGGTGGCATGGGAATCAAAAAAAACATTGTGTCCGTCGAACATATATAATACGGGGTATCGGACCGCCCGGTCCTTCTCGTAGGAATCGGGACAATAAATGTAGGCAAGGCGGGTCATATCCCCGGTCAGTTCGGGAATGGTAACATCCCTCAATATAACCATAGAAAACTCCATTCTGTCATTTAAGACTGACTTTTGACTCTATTTTTACATATTTCCGGTAAAATCTCAAGAACTCTTTTCTCAAACCCCTTCCTGCCCTCTTTGACCCTTTCCCTCTGATATGGTATACTGATGGCCAATAGAAACAAAAGGAAAAAGAGAAGGGAGATATTTATTTTATGAATATACTGACTGCAGCCGCACTGCTGCCTGTGATTTTTTTGATGAGATTTATTTATCTTAAAGACAATGTGGAAAGGGAACCTGTCGGTCTGGTCGTCAAGACCTTGATTTTTGGTGTGCTCAGTGTTTTTCCCACTATCCTGGGTGAGACTGTTCTCATTGGAATCCTGAGTTCCTTACTGCCTCAGAACACGGTTCTTTTTAATCTGCTGCAGTATTTTATCTGTGTAGCCCTGGTGGAAGAGTTCTGCAAGATGATGGCCATGCGTCTGGCTGTATGGAAGAATCCGGAGTTCAATTACACCTTTGACGGAATCGTTTACGGCGTGGCTGCCGCCCTGGGTTTTGCCGCTTTTGAAAATATCATGTATGTTTTCCAGGGAGGACTGGCCACAGCGGGAGTCCGTGCCATCACAGCCATTCCCGGCCATGCTGTTTTCGGCCTCTTTATGGGTATGCATCTGGGTCTAGCCAAATACCTGGAAGTCCGCGGAGACCGTTCCCGTGCATCCTACCACAAAAAGATGGCACTGCTGGTTCCCACCCTCCTGCATGGGTTCTATGATTTCTGCTGCAGCACAAATAATGAGATCGGGATGCTGGTATTTCTGGCTTTTGTGATCATCCTGGATGTTGTCGCCATAAAAAGAGTCAAGGCTTTTCAACTTAATGATACTCCGATCTATTAACAGGTATGCCGATAAAAAAACAGTTATTTGAGAAAAAAACAGGTTTTTCGTTATATTGTATAAAAATTTTAAAGAAACTTAATACTTTTTTAGCAAATTTGATGGAAATTTAGTAGATTCTTTCTGCCCTATATGTTAAGATTAAAACCGTACCGCTCACAAATGCTTTAAAGCTGTGATGCGATGCGGTTTTTTTAGAGAGAGCATTTTAACTGGGAGAGAGAGTATGAAATCAGACAAGAGAATAGGTCGTTTCGTGAGAGGAGCAGGAGTCCTGTGGCCGGGAATCCTGTTTGCGGTGCTGCTTGTTTTTTCATTCCGGGTAAACGCTGCTTCCCCGGCCAGGATCACTCTGGACCGGACTGCCTGTACCATAAAAAGCGGACAGACCCTGAAACTGAAAGCAAAGGTTCTGAAAAAAAAGGATAAGAAGAAAAAAATCGTCTGGTCTACCGGAAAGAAGAGTGTGGCCACCGTATCGTCAAAAGGGCTGATACGTGCCAAAAAGGGCGGAAAAACGACCATAACTGCCAAGATAAAAGGCACGGGCTATAAAGCCATATGCAGGATAACGGTGGGATATCCCGTGACTTCGATCCAGCCGGAATCCTCTGACCTTCTGCTGTTCCTGGGGGAGAGGAGCCGGATCGTATCCCGGGTCTACCCGGTAAATGCCGCCAATCCGGCCCTGACCTATATGAGCACAAATCCCCGCATCGTCCAGGTGGACGCCATGGGAGCCGTTACGGCCGGTAGAGAAGGAGAAGCGGACATTATTCTGAAATCCACCGACGGGTCAGAGAAATCGGCAAAGGTCCATGTCAAGGTTAAGTCTTTTTCCGGAACCTTGGCCTTGCAGAAGAATATAAGTTTACAGACCAAAAAACTCCTGACTCTTATGGAAGAGTATTCTTCTTTTATCAGACAATACGGAAATCTTTGCTACAAAAACGGCAGCAAACCGACGAAAACCTATGAGGAAGCCAGGGAGTTGGCCGTCTCAGGTTCCCGAATCCCTTTAAACTGTGCCGCACCGGCAAACTGGGCACTCTGTGAGCTGGGTTATCTGCCCAAAGGTCAGATTTACGGGACAGCCAAAGGATTTGTGGTGACCGATAAAACAGCAAAAGCACTGATGAGCAGGGATGCCGATTTTATTTCCTCAGGTCCCGCCATGGGTTGTTGTGTTCAGACAGCTTCTGATCTGGGGGCAATCCAATGTGGAGATATCCTCTCCATCGACATTAGCGGGATAAACCATACCGTGGTTTACGCCGGAAGATCTCCCCGTGGAACGGCCCTGGTTTACGAGGCGGGAGGAATTGCCCAGAGTGCGGGATATACAAACTGCGGATGCGGTTTGCTGGATTATTCCAAAGCAAGTTATTCCAAGTATTCCATCACGGAAATTCTGAGATTTCACTAAAAAAATCCCAATTCCGGGGAACCTGATCGTTCCCTTCGGAATTGGGATTTATTAGTCGTTCAAAACACAGCGGTAATAAATACTGGTCAGGAGATCAGAACTTCTCCATGTCACGTGCGGATTTTGCAGCTTCGATTACTTCTTCTATGGAGCCTCCTCCGGAAGCTACTACGGAAGCAGCAATGGCACCCTCCACAATGGGGCAGTCAACCATCTCCACGATCTTGTCATCATCCTTCATATCGTCCACAACCAGTTCCGTGGTCATCACGGCACTGCCCAGATCCATGAGAATGATCACACCGTCATCGGTATAAATATCTTCAATAGCACTTTCTATCTTGTCATAACTGGTGCCGAAACCTCCGTCTGCCATACCGCCGGCAGGGCGCATGGGGCAGTCATCTGCCATAAGGTGGGCAAGATCTACGATATCCTCGGCAAGTTTCTGACTGTGGGAAACGATTACGATACCAACCATGGCCTATCCTCCTAAGCTAAATCAGCGACATCTTTAAGCATAAGGGTAGAGGAAGTTGCTCCGGGATCCTGATGACCGATACTTCTCTCTCCGAGATAACTGGCACGGCCCTTTGTGGCGATGATCGTCTTGGTGTATTCAACACCGCCTTCGGCGGCTTCAACCCCTGCCTGAAGCGCCTTCTTGTAATCACCGTCGGCAGCGTAGGATTCTTTCATTGCCCTTGTGGCGGGGAACATTGCGTCAAGCATGGTCTTTTCCCCTTCAACGGCATGGCCCAGTTTCTGGATCTGCTCGATGGATGTGTCCATCATCCCGATGAAATCATCCATAGTGATCTCGGATTTCCCTTTAAGGTAAACACCGGCCTTCTTGAAGGCAGATCCGTAAAGGGGACCGGCAGATCCGCCGACAACCTTCATAAGCTGTTTTCCCACATCTTTAAGGATAGCATCTACTTCAAGGTCTTCGTAGGAAGGCATCTGGTTCTTTACCGCCTGAAATCCCCGGTCCATGTTGATGCCGTGGTCACCGTCACCGATCACGTTATCCAGTTCGGTAAGGAATAACTTCTGCTCATCCATATCCTCGATGACTCTGTTCAGTATTTCAAGTAATTTTGCTCTATCAGCCATAATATATTTCCTTCTTTGTAAATAATTTATAAACATCCATCTCACTGTGTGATACGGTGAGATGGATGTTCTGATCTAAACATTAATCCGCAGGATCCGGAGAATAGATTTCCCTCCTGTACGGATTATCCGGAATGCCGGATATTAAAGCTGTCTGAAAGCCGGTGTATCTGCCGGAGCGTCCAGAAGCTCTTTCAACTCATCATCAAGTTTCAGAACGGAGATGGAGAAACCTTCGCTCTCGATGGAGGTCATGAAGTTGCCTACCCATGTCTTGTAGATGTTGATGCCGTGGTCACCGTCACCGATCACGTTATCCAGTTCGGTAAGGAATAACTTCTGCTCATCCATATCCTC
>CACZOS010000071.1 GCA_902782815.1 uncultured Lachnospiraceae bacterium
AAAGACCCTGTCCTGAGTATCATTTCCCCCATCCGTACCATAATCCGGATTATCCTCGGCCTTAACCTCCGTGACATTGATCCTGGTCTTCTCCTCCTCCGAAAATGCCGAATTGTAAAAAGTCTCGTTTAACCAGCTTCTGAGAGAACTTTTCTCCCAGCTAATATTCTCACGTGCACCATGATAGCTTATCGCGTCAAGACTCTCTTCACTGATCAGCAGCAGACTTCCGTTATTCTCGGCCAGTACCTTCCAGACTATCTCTTCTGTCCCATTTCTGGTCCCATTGTCCTGTTCATAGGAACCAAAAGAGATCCTGTCACCGACAGAAAGCGAATCTTCCAGAGATTTTACGGGCTTTGAGAACATACTCGGCAGCATCAGAGCTCCGACCACCAGGAACAATACTATTCCCAGAATAGGGAACACTCCTTGCTTCTTTCCTCCTCCGGCCTTTTTCTGGCTCTCTCTCTTCGCTTTCTCCTGTCTCTCTGCCTCCTGCCTGGCTCTTTCCTGTCTTACTTTTTCCTGTCTTTCTGCTTCCTGTCTGGCTTTCTCCTGTTCCTGGTTTATTGTATCCTCGTTCCCCATATCTGCCAGATATCGGATCAGATCTGCTTTCATCTCTGCCGCATGCTGATAACGGTCATCCTTATTATACCGGCAGGCCTTCTGAATAATCTTCCACAGCTGCCCCCGGTCTCCATAGGGCGGAGGGATTTCCTCACCGGCCAGCCTTCTGGAGGCTGCCTCTTCCTGATCTTCGTAATCAACCACCTCCGGATAAGGAGGATAGAATGGAAGCCGGTTATGATTAAGGAGGGAATACATGGTCAGGCCCAGACAGTAGATATCCGAGCTGAACCCTGCCTTCTCCATTCTCCAGACTTCCGGGGAAATGAAGCTGGTAGTCCCGGACCTGGACATGACCGTAGAATGATCAGTCCTCCTTGCCAGGCCGAAATCACCCAATTCATATTTGTTTTTCTTGAATTTCGGATTGATGAAGATATTGCTGGGTTTGATATCCTTGTGAACAATTCCCATCTGTTCACAGTAATCCAGCGCCGTACAGATATCCATACCCAGACTGCAGACTTCTTCCTCAGGCAGGGGCAGGCCATTCATGTAAAAAGTCAGGTAATCATCCAGGCTGGTGAGGAGCTCCATACGGATCAGCAGGTCATAACCCGATCCGTCCCTTAGTTTAAAGATGCTGTAATCTTCAATACTGACAATCTCGGAAACACCCTTTAAGCTGCTCATATGAATGATCTCATCTTCAGCCTTCTGTATTCTTTTGTCCAGACTCCTGGAAATCTCGGCATCCGACATGCCGAACTTCTTCATTTCCTGCTTCTGTTTCTCATCAATGGTATTTCTGATCAGCTTGACTGCGGCATATTCCTTTACTCTTCCTGCCTGCTTCGAGACCTTGTAGACTGCCCCGAAACCTCCGGAACCAAGTTTTTCCTCCACATACCAGCTGCCCCAGAGGGGTTCATATTGTCTGATCTTGTCCATAGTTTTCTCTCCATAATAATTTATCACCTGTAGACCAGCAGGGTCAGCAGGGTGTAGATAAAGACCATGCTCCCGAAGATCAGGCCCTGTTTTACCCGGTGTCCCGTCAGAAGCCCCACGAATTCACGCACCGCTGCATTAGGCCAGAAATACCATTTTGTTCTGGCACCCATGCCTACGGCCCTCATCTTGACCCTCCTTGCGAAAATGCCGCTGCGGAAAACATGGTAGTTGGTGGTGGCAAAGGCGACTTTACCCTCAGGATTGATTTCCTGTATCTTTTCTTTGGAAAACTTCATATTTTCAAAGGTATTGGTGGACTGGTTTTCCTCGATGATCCGGTCTTCCGGAATCCCCTGATCCAACAGATACTGCTTCATGCAGGCGCTCTCTGAGATCACCTCCCGGGGGCCCTGGCCGCCGGAGGTGACAAAAAACAGGTCTTTCCTGGTATCTTCAAGCTGCATATTGCGGAAACGGATGGCCCTGTCTGCCCTTCCCTTGAGCAGGGGAGTAGGTGTACCGTCCGGCCGGATCCCGCATCCCAGAATGATCAGGAAGTCCTTGTTTTTCTCCGGCTCATAGGAAACGACGATCATATTTGCGATGATGGTCCCCACCAGCATACATTCAAAATACAGGTAGACCGAGGCAAAAAGATTGACGAACAGTTCATGTATCCGAACCTGAACCAGACTTCCCGAGGCATAATAACCGAAACGGAATAGGAAGATTTCTCCTCCCACCAGAAGGAAGGAAAGGATTATTCCCAGCACATTGACAAATCTCTTCCGTTCGTGCCGAAGCAGGGAAACGTTAGAGACAAAAAGGGCAATCGAAAAGACCAGGATAAAGGGAAAGGTGATCATCATATACCTTCTGGCAGACTCCAGAAGCAGAGCCAGGATATTGTCCAGTTCATTTCCGGCGAAATACCCCGGATCCCGGACCAGCAGCACCGTCAGGAAAAGGTGGGTGCCCAGTACCGAGAGAACAAAAAGGGATAATCCCACATAGATAATGGTATTGTAGGAATAGGGATTATACCGGATCTGTTTAAAAAAGGCATCCATGAGAAAAACGATCACCAGCAGGAGATAGATATTCGTGACTACACTGGTCTTCAGCGCATGATTGCCCGGGGACAGAAAAATAATCCCAAGATTTACGGCTATCATGGCCACAGTCAGTATTGCTATATTCCATACTTTCGGTTTTTTATCTCTGGTATCAAACTTCATTGAAAAACTGCCTCCTGTGTCAATTGATCCTTATCTTTTATTGAAACTCCTTTGCTTCCGCTGCCAGGATTTCTCTGCCTTTCTTCATGATCCTGTCCTCGAGTACCGCAAAAACGATCTGCATGGGAATGCCCGGATATTCATTGAGAAAATCCCGGCATGCCTTTATGGCCTGTTTCCATGCCAGATCCATGGGATAGCCGTAGATTCCCGCGGAGATCAGGGGGAATCCGACGGATGTGCACTGATTCTTTACCGCCAGGGCCAGAGAGTTATAGTAGGCACTGTATAAAAGCTCCGGTTCACCGTTTCTTCCGCCGGACCAGATGGGCCCCACCGCATGGATAACATATTTGGCCTTCAGGCGGAAACCCGGCGTGATGACCGCCTGCCCTGTGGGACAGTGGCCGATCTTATTGCAGGCTTCCTGCAGCTGAGCGTGCCCGGCCTCACGGAAGATGGCTCCGCAGACTCCGCTTCCGGCCATAAGTCCCCTGTTGGCCGCATTGACGATGGCATCCGTATCCAGTTCCGTGATCCCGGTTTTTCTTATTTCTATTTTCCTCATAAAATGATTCCTCCTTATATTTCAAGTACAATTATCACTATCCGGATATACCCTAGCGACAGAACCTCCCGATCCGGTCAAGGAAATCCGGGGCTTCCTCATACAGGCCGTGCCCCAGCCCCCGGTACATATGCAGCCGGCTGCCCGGTATCTTTTCCGCCATCCGGCGGGAGGCATTCCCGGTGACGATCTTGTCCTCCGTTCCTCCGATGATCAGGGTCGGGCAGGAGATCCGGCAAAGATCCTTATGGGAGTCATGGGTAATGCAGGATTCTGCCTGGGTGATAAAACGGCGGAAACTTCTTGGTTTTCCCATGTTGCCCAGGAGCCGGTAAACAAGCAGGGCTCTGCGGATCCTTTTTTCCGAGTAGGACCTTTTAGCGGTATCCAGCATGATTCCTTTATAGTCGTGGGCTTCCGCCATCTTCAGCCATCTGCCGATAACCGCTTTTACGGTTTCATTGGGCCGGGACAGGGTAACCGTCAAAACCAGCTTTCTCACTTTCTCCGGGTGGTCTATAGCCAGCCACTGGGCGATCATCCCTCCCTGGGATACCCCCACCACGGCAGACCTGGGAAGATCCAGTACTTCCATGGCCAGATACAGATCTTCTGCCATCTCACGGGTGGACAGATGGGACGGGAGATTTTCCCGGCGGCTGAATACATACACCGTAAAATCCGGGGCCAGTTTCCGGTAAAGTAACGCAAAAGGCAGAGCCATCCCCTTCACCGTTTTCAGACCGTCCCCCACTCCGGGGATCATGATCATGATTCTTTTTCCCCGGCCGAATTTAATGTAATCCATCTCACCTGTTTTCAGGATAAGATGTCCGTTCTCCGCATTTAACATAATGATCATTCCTGCTTCCTGATCAGGTCACTGAGATATTTCCCGTAGAAAAAATCGTGGGTCAGCCGGTCGTATTCCTCCCAGAGGGGCAGGGTCTGACATACGGCGGCCCTGGGGCAGGGCAGGGCATCATTAGTCAGACAGGACACGCTGGCCAGGGATCCTTCCATCAGCTCGATGATCTCCCCCACCGTGTATTCTTCGGGTTTTCGGACGAGCTTATATCCTCCGCCCTTGCCGCTTGCCCCCACTAAAAGTCCGCCGGCTACCATGGATTTCACAATGATCTCCAGGTATTTCTTGGATATCCCCTGTCTGGCAGCAATATCCTTCAAGGGGATATAGCTGCCGGTTTCATGTTCGGCCAGATCAATCATCACACGGATCGCGTATCTGCCTCGTGTTGAAATCATGACAACCCCTCCTTTCTTTTCTCCTATTATACGTAGGGTAAATAGGTAAATCAAGCAGAGAAAATATTATTTACCTATTGACATAGTAGGTAAATATAATTATAATAAGCTAAAGTTTTAACTGAAAGGAGTCTTGAATCGTGATCTACGCCGATAATGCAGCAACCACAAAAATGAGCCAGACAGCGGTCCGCACCATGGTTTCTCTCATGGATGAGGCCTGGGGCAACCCATCCAGCCTCTACAGCCATGGTCAGAAGGCCAAAGAAATCCTGGAGGAGGCCCGGAGCAAGGTTGCTTCTGTCATCGGTGCCGATCCCAGGGAGATCATTTTCACCTCCGGAGGCAGTGAGGCGGACAATCAGGCCATAAGGTCTGCTGCCCGGCTGGGAAAGAAGGCCGGGAAAACCCATATCATTTCCTCCGCCTTCGAGCATCACGCAGTGCTCCACACCCTGAAGGCTCTGGAGAAGGAGGGTTTTGAGATCACCCTGCTGGATGTCCACGAGAACGGCCTGGTCCTTCCCGAGGAAGTAGAGGCGGCCATCCGGGACGATACCTGCCTGGTCACCATTATGTTTGCCAACAATGAGATCGGGACCATCCAGCCCATCCGGGAGATCGGCACTGTCTGTAAAAAGAGGAAAGTGCTCTTCCACACGGATGCGGTCCAGGCAGTGGCTCATCTTCCCATAAATGTGA